>NZ_JBYOKH010000016.1:0-116971 GCF_057799415.1 Achromobacter sp. 18P8.1.1
GGCGCGGCGGGCGGAGGGGTTTTTTTCTTGAAGAAGCGGCTAAACATGGGTAACAAGTATATTCGTATCGTCGGTGGCCAATACAGGCGCACCCCCATCGCCGTGCCCGACGTGGAGACGCTGCGCCCCACGCCCGACCGGGTGCGCGAGACGCTGTTCAACTGGCTGAATCACCTGTGGGCCGGCGAATTCGCCGACAAGCAGGTGCTGGATCTGTTCGCCGGCAGCGGCGCCCTGGGATTCGAGGCGGCCTCGCGCGGCGTGGCGCATGTGCAGATGGTCGAGCGGGACAAGACCGCGGCGTCCGCGCTGCGGACACTGCGCGACAAGCTCAAAGCCGACATGATACGCATCCATGTGGGCGATGCGATGCAGGTCGCCGAACGGATGGATGCGTCCCGATTCGACCTCATCCTGTTGGATCCGCCCTTCGGACAGGGCTGGCTGCCGCGCCTGTGGCCGATCCTGCCGGGCATTCTGGCCGAGCATGGGCTAGTCTATGTCGAGGCGGAAACCCCCATCGAAGCCCCCGAAGGATTCCAGATCTTGCGGCAGGACAAGGCAGGCGCGGTCCACTACCATCTGCTCGAATTTGCTGCATTGCGGAAATAGATCAATAATCCGAGCTTCGGAGGATGGTGTACACCACTAATAACGGTACGGAGCTCGCATGATCATCGCTGTATATCCCGGCACTTTCGACCCGCTGACCCGGGGCCACGAAGACCTGGTCCGCCGCGCGGCCACGCTTTTCGACAAAGTGGTGGTGGGCATCGCCCTCAGCCGCAACAAGAAGCCTTTCTTCAGCATCGACGAACGCGTGGAGATCGCCCGTGAAGTCCTGGGCCATTATCCCAACGTCGAAGTGCAGAGCTTCGGCGGCCTGCTGAAGGATTTCGTCCGCGACCAAGGCGGGCGAGTCATCGTCCGCGGCCTGCGCGCCGTGTCCGACTTCGAATACGAATTCCAGATGGCCGGCATGAACCGCCATCTGCTGCCCGACGTGGAAACGCTGTTCATGACGCCGTCGGATCAATACCAGTTCATTTCGGGCACGATCGTGCGCGAAATCGCCCAACTGGGCGGCGACGTCAGCAAGTTCGTGTTCCCGTCCGTGGAACGCTGGTTGCAGGAAAAGGCCAAGGAACGCCGCGAACAGTCCTGGCCGGGCTGATCCGCCACGCCCCGCACCATCCCGGAAGGGCGCGATTTCGCGCCCTTCTTGCGCTTTTCCGCCCGGCAGTACAATGTGGGTCGCCCCCGGCTTTCCTCCGCTGCCCATCATGGCCCTGCTGATCACCGAAGAATGCATCAATTGCGACGTTTGCGAGCCCCAGTGCCCGAACGACGCGATTTCCATGGGCGAGGACTATTACGTCATCGATCCCGACAAATGCACGGAGTGCGTCGGCCATCACGACGAACCCCAGTGCAAGGTGGTGTGCCCGGTGGAGTGCATTGAACTGCACCCGCAATGGAACGAAGGCCAGGAACAGCTCATGGCCAAGTACCGCCGCCTGACCGGTGCCGCATGAGCGACACGACGCAGTCCGGCATCAACCTTCCCTCCCCGTCCCCTGCCCCCCATCACGCCCGCCGCGACATCTCCGCGTCCGCGGTCGCCGCTGGCCTGGTCGCCGTACTGGTCAGCTTCGGCGGCACCGCCGTCCTGATGGTGCAAGCCGGCCATGCCGCCGGCCTGGACGCGGCGCGCATCGGCTCCTGGATCGGCTCGCTGAGCCTGGCGTTCGGCTTCGGCGGCGCGTTCTACAGCCTGCGCACCGGCCTGCCCATCGTCATGGCCTGGTCCACGCCCGGCGCCGCGTTGCTCGTCACCGCACTGGTCGGCGTCCCGTTCAACGAGGCGATCGGCGCCTACGTGCTGGCCGCCGGCCTGACGTTGATCTGCGGGCTGTTCGGCTGGATCGACCCTATCCTGCGCCGGATTCCCGGTGAAATCGCCGCCGCCATGCTGGCCGGCGTGCTGCTCAACTTCGGCATGGGCATCTTCAGCAACGTCGGCCAGCAGCCGGCGCTGGTGCTGGCGATGTGCGCCACCTACCTGGCCTGTCGGCGCTGGGCGCCGCGTTACGCGGTGCTGGTGGTGATGGTGGTCGCCATCGCGCTGGCGTTCGGGCTGGACCTGATCCGGCTGGACCTGCTGGACTGGCACCTGACGGAATTCGTCTGGACCACGCCCACCTTCAGCGCCCAGGCCGCGGTCAGCCTGGGCATCCCGCTGTTCGTCGTGGCCATGGCGTCGCAGAACCTGCCCGGCCTGGCGATCCTGCAAGCCGCCGGCTATCGCCCCCCTGCCTCCCGCATCGTGGCCGCCACGGGCCTGCTTGGCCTGCTGGCCGCCCCCTTCGGCGCGCACAGCGTGACGATGGGCGCCATCAGCGCCGCCATCTGCACCGGCCCCGAAGCCCACCCGGATCCCGCCAAGCGCTATATCGCGGCGGCCACCTATGGGCTGGGGTATGTCGGATTGAGCGTCGTGGCGGGCGCGGTGGCGGTCTTCTTCCAGGCCTTGCCCGCGGCACTGCTGGCCGCGCTGGCCGGCCTGGCGCTGCTGGGCACGATCATGGGCGGCATGGCGGCGGCCATGGCCAATCCGCAACGGCGCGAAGCTGCGCTCATCACCTTGCTGGCAACGGCATCGGGTTTCAGTTTCTGGGGAATTGGATCGGCCTTCTGGGGCCTGGCGGCAGGCCTGCTGGCCCATACCGCTTTCGAATACAAGCGCGCCAAGGCAGGCGCCTGAGAGCGCGCCGCCGGATCCCTCCGGCAGCTTTCCTGAATCGGTTCAGGCGGGCCAGACGGCCACGGGCGTATCCGGGTGCACCTTCATGATGCGGCAAGGCACCTGCACGAAGTTCGAGATCCAGGCCGCGGCCAGTTCGCCTTCGTCGACCACGTCGATGGTCTGTTCGCCCACCTTCATGCTGTAGCGCACGCTGTCGTCGTCTTCGATGACGTCCAGCGGAATGTCCATGCGCAGCATGCCCGGCGCCTTCAACACCAGATAACCCAAACGCAATTCCACCGACACGTCGGCCAGCCGCGGGCACAGTTCGCGGTTCAGCCACTGGCCGGAATCATTGGCGATCAACCATTGCCGGTGGTAGGCCGCCGCGGCGGGCTGCGGCGTCACGCCGCATTCCGCGATGGGCTGGAAGTCCGAAGTGCTCATTTGCCCAGCAATCCCTTCAAGGCCTTGTCCACGGCCGCGCCGTTCTTGCCCTTGCCCGTCACCGCCTCGCGCAGCTTGTTTTCCAGGCTGCGTTTGAGGATGTTGCCGATGGCGTCTTTCCACATCACCGTGTAGGACGGCTTGTCGAAAGGCCCCTTCACGTGCACCGGGATCGTCACGTCCTTCAGGTCGATCAGTTCCTTGCCTTCGGGGTCGGCCGCCGGGTTGACGACACGCACGCGCGCCACCAGGTTCAGCTCGTCCTTCACGAAGTCGATGCTGGCCGGATCGCCTTGAGTCACGCGCAGCAACGTCGATACGACGTTCAGGCGCTTCACGGCAGCCACACCCTTGGTGAAGGCCAGGTCGGCATCCATCTCGGAGAATTCCGTCTGCTTGCTGGTGTCGGCGGGCACGGTCTCGTCTTGCGATTCCGGCTTGAACGCCGCCTTCAGCTCGCGCAGCGTCTGCGTCAGGTTGATCCCCTTGACCGCACCGTCACGCAGGCGCAATTGCAAGGTACCGCCCAGGCCGCTCTTCATGGCGTAGACATTGGCGCCCGCAGTCTTGAGATCCAGCGCCAGGCTGCCCGTGCCGGTCAGCACGTTCTGCTTTGCCAAGTCCATCAGCAGCGGTTCGATCGAAATGCCGGCCAACGACATCTTGGTGGCCAACTGGTTGCCCTGCGCGGCATCAACCGACAGCGCACCCGCCAGCTTGCCGCCGTACAGGCCGGCCGTCAGGCTGGAGATCTCGAGCTTGCCCTTGTCCAGCTTGACGGCGGCGGCAACGTCATCGGCCTTCAGGCCGCGCACGACCAGCTTGCCGACCTTCAGGGTGCCGTTGACGCTGGGGCCGATCAGCGCGGACAGGTTGATCGAGTCATCCGCCGGCGCGGCAGGGGCCGCCGGTTTGGAATCGTCTTTCTTGCCGTCGGCAGGCGGCTTCGCCGGCGCTGCCGCAACAGGCGGCACCAGCTTGTCCAGATCCAACGTATCCACCGCCAGCGCAAAATTCACCAGCGGCGTATCGGACAGCTTGGTGATGTCGGCGCTAAGGTCGAACTTGCCGCCTTCCAGCACGGCGTTGATCTTGCTGGTGGCCTGGTCTTTCAGCAGGTCCACGTTCAAGCTGCCAATGACGGGAATCTGCAGATTGCCCTTGGGCAGGCCCGGGTCGGTGATGTTTACGTCGCCGCGCAGGCCGGACAGGCCGCCACTGCGCTGCAGCAGGTTCAAGGTCAGCGGCGAAGCGAAATTCAGCTTGACCACGCGCTCGCCATTCTTGGACGTGCTGTCCACCTTGGCTTCCTTGATGTCCAGCTCGGCGGCGTTGCCGCTGATGCCGTTCAGGCCGAAGCTGGCGTCCAGGCCGCTGATGCGCACGCGGCCGGTCAGCGCTTCGCCGGTGGCCGACGCGGGCGAGATGTTCAACGCGGGCGCGTCCACGGCCAGTTCAAACGGGCCGTCTGTGGAATTGCCCTTGGCACGCACCGCCAGCTTTTCGATCTGCAGCTGGCTCTTGTGCGGATCGATCGCCAGCTTGGGCATGGCCACGCTGGCTTCCACATTGGTGGCGCGCGCGGCGGGATCGGTGATGTCGCCCTGGAAAACCACTTCCAGGCCCGCCACGTCCAGCGCCGACTTCTGGCCGTTGAAGGCCAGGTTGCCGCGCATGGCCAGGCTCTTGGCTTCCGCGCCGGGCAGCTTGCCGTCCATGCGCAGATCCAGCTTCTGGGCTGCATAGCGCTTGGCCGAGGGGTCCAGCGTCAGCAGGGCCTGGCCGGTCAGGTTGGCGTCGACACGGGGGTTGCCGCCTTCGACGCGCGCCGTCAGGCGCACATCGAACGGCTGGTTGAAGGTGACGCGGCCGGTGTTGGCGTTGATCTTGGTCACGGCCACGGCCATGCCCGAAATCGCGTCCTGCAACTGCACTTCGCCGTCCTTCAAGTCCAGGCCGGCGATGTCGATCTGCATGTTGTTGCGCGACGGCGGCAAGGTCCCGCTGGTGATGGCCTGCGCCGCGGTCTGGGCGGCTCCCACCAGCGCTTCGGCCGGATTGGACGGCGCGGTGGTGATCGCGGGCGTGCCGCCCACGAGGTTGCTGAAGTTGAACTGGCCGTCCTTGTCGCGCACCACGCGCGCCTTGAAGCCGCTGATGGCCACGTGGTCCACCACGAAGCTGTTGGACAGCAACGGCCACACCGCAACCGCCAGGCGGGTGCTTTCGATGGAGGCGAAGGTGTCCGGGCTATTGGGCTCGGACAGCGAGACACCCTGCACCGACAGGCCGATACGCGGGAAGAGCGAAAGCTCGATCTCGCCGTCGATCGTGAGGGTGCGGTGATAGCGTTCCTGCACAAGCTCTTCCAGCTTGTACTTGTACGCGTTGGGATCGAATGTCAGCAAGAAGATGGCCAGGCCAACGACGGCCACGACAACCAACACCACCAGGCCTATCAAAATGCGCTTGAACCACGTTTTCATTGCCGCCCCGTCGGTACCTCGACTGGAAATCCTTGAATGCCGCCCACCGCGCCCAAGCGCGGGGATGGTGCTGTAGCGGTGGAAAACCACGCGCCAATTGGAGCTTTATGCCTTTTAGGGCGAGTCCTCGCTCCTGCCGGAAGCCTGTGGCTGCGGCGCCAGGAAAGAGGGTCTACCAAGGAAGGCCTGCTGAAGACGCCGGCATGACCAGCGTGCAGATTCCGCTATCGTAACAAATCAGACCGGCTTCGCGATGCCCGATCGGGCCTGAATGCCAAAACCGGCCCATTCAGTCATGCCGCGAACCGTGGCGAGGTCATAAAGCTGACGGTTTTCTGTCTGGCGGATTGTAGGACTAGAATGATTGATCTATCAATCGTTGATGCATCCAACAATGCCCGCCCCCACCCCCAGCACCCCACATTCGCCCGGACAGGTGCTTCCGTTCCGCCAAACTTTGCTGGCCATGCTGGGCATGTGCTTCGTCATGATGATGGTCGCCATCGACCAGACCGTGGTGGGCACCGCGTTGCCGACCATTGTGGCCGAACTCAAGGGATTCGAACTGTATGCATGGGTTGCGACGTCTTACCTGCTGACCTCGGTGATCACGGTGCCGATCTTCGGCCGGCTGGGCGACTACTACGGCCGCAAGCCCTTCGTGGTGGCGGCGATCATCCTGTTCACCCTGGCCTCGGTCCTGTGCGGCGCGGCCAACAGCATGTTCACGCTAGTGCTGGCGCGGGCCTTGCAGGGCATCGGCGGCGGCATGCTGGTGGGCACGGCCTTCGCCTCCATCCCCGATCTGTTCCCCGACCCCCACGTGCGCCTGCGCTGGCAGGTGATGCTCAGCTCCGCCTTCGGCATCGCCAATGCGGTGGGCCCGACGCTGGGCGGCGCGCTGACCGAACATTACGGCTGGCGCTCGGTGTTCTACGTGAACCTGCCCATCGGCATCCTGGGCCTGTGGTTCGTGGCGCGCTACCTGCCGCACCTGCGCAACCATACGTCCGGCAAGGTGCGGCTGGACTGGCAGGGCGCCGTGCTGATCGCGCTGGCACTCGGCAGCCTGCAATTGCTGGTCGAGCTGCTGCCCAAGGAAGGCATCAGCACGGCGATCGTGCTGCTGGGCGTAGGCAGCATCGCCGCCTTCGCGCTGCTGTACTGGTGGGAAAAGCGCTGCCCGCACCCGCTCTTGCCGCTGGACATGTTCCGCAACCGCGGTCTGGCCACGCTCTTCACGCTGGCGCTGCTGGTGGGCGTCACGATGTATTCGCTGCTGTTCTACGCGCCCTTGCTGCTGCAAGGCGGCTTCGGCCTGTCGCCCCAGGACGCCGGCCTGCTGATCACGCCCATGGTCGTCTTCATCACCGTGGGCAGCATCATCAACGGCCGCGTCATCACGCGCATCCGCAACCCCAACCGGATGCTCTACGCCGGCTTCCTGCTGATGGCCTTGTCCTGTTTGGGTATTGTTACCACCCACAGCTATACGTCACATGGGCTGATCGCCGCCTACATGCTGATGGCCGGCCTGGGCATGGGTTTCATCATGCCCAACCTGACCGTCTTCGCGCAGCAGACCGCCGGGCGCACGCACCTGGGCATCGCCACGGCGCTGCTGCAGTCCCTGCGGATGATCGGCGGCATGCTGGGCACCGCGGTCGTCGGCACCATGGTGAGCCACAGCTACTTCAGCGGCGTCGAATCCACCTTGCGCGGCGCCTCGGCGCAATGGCTGCCCGAGCTGAACGACCCGCAGATGCTGGTCAATCCGGCGGCGCAAACGCAGTTCCTGGCACAATTGGCGCATCAAGGCCAGGACGGGACGTCGTTGATCGAGATCGCGCGCGTCGCGCTGGTAGGCGCCATCCACGAAGGGCAGCTCATCGCCCTGGCCGTCGCCATCTTCGCGCTGTGGTGCGTGCGGCGCGTGCCCCTGGTGCAATTGGCCCGGCCTCCGAAAGCGGAGCCCGCAAGCGTCGGAGAGTAGCTTTTGCCCAAACAACAACAAGGCCTGCAAGTCATCCAGCACATGGGGCAGACATACCGTGTGATGCAAAGCGCGTTCAGCAGCAAAGTCGGCCACGCCCTGCCCCGCTGGCGCATCTTGCTGGCGCTGCATGAGTGCGGGCAATGCTCGCAGAAGCACTTGGCCGAACGCTGCCGCCTGGACCCCGCGTCATTGACGCGCCAACTGCAGGCCATGCAGAAGCTGGGATGGATCTCGCGCGCGGTCGACGCGCAAGACAACCGGCTGACCAACGCCACCCTGACCCCGGCGGGCCAGGCCGTGGTGAACGAAGCCCTGCCCAAGCGCGCGGCCTTCTTCGATGAATCACTCAAGGGACTGTCGGCCGCCGATGTCGAGACCTTGAACCGGGTGTTGAGCGTGCTGGAAGAAAACTTCGTGCGCGCGGCGGGCGGCAAGGCCGCGTAGCGCATCAGAAGCGCTCTTGGCGGTTGATTTCCCGCCGGAAATGACTTTGCTAGAAGCGGGGCGTCCATGAGCATACGCAATCCTCACGAAGCCCCCGCGTACCGCGACATGGAAATTGTCGGCGCGCGGGGGAACAACCTGCAAGGCGTCAGCCTGCGCATCCCCAAGCATCGCATCACCGTGTTCACGGGCGTATCGGGGTCGGGCAAATCGTCACTGGTGTTCGACACCATCGCCGCCGAATCGCAGCGCCAGCTAAACGAAAGCCACAGCGCCTTCGTCCGCCACCGTTTGCCGCATTACGGCCAGCCCATCGCCGATGCCCTGCGCAACCTGCCCGCCTCCATCGTCGTCGATCAGAAGCCGCTTGGAGGCAACGCGCGCTCGACGGTGGGCACCATCACCGACATACAGCCCCTGCTGCGGCTGCTGTTCGCGCGCGCTGGCCAGCCCTTCGTCGGTTACGCCAATGTCTTTTCCTTCAACCATCCCCAAGGCATGTGCCCAACGTGCCAGGGGCTGGGCTGGGTCGACCGCCTGGATCTTGAGGAATTATTCGACCGCGACAAATCCCTGAACCAGGGCGCGATCCGGTTCCCGACCTTCGCGCCCGGCACATACCGCTGGAAGCGCTATGTCTGCGCCGGGCTGTTTGATTGCGACAAGCCCCTATCCAAGTATCGCGAAGCCGAATGGCAGACGCTGCTCTACGCGGACGATATGGCCGTGTCCGATCCCCTGCCGGGCTGGCCTGCCACCGCCCGCTTCCAGGGCGTCATTCCACGCTTCAGGCGCGCGTATCTGGAACACGAACCCAACCGCCTGACGCAAGCCGAACGTGAAGGACTGGCCCGCGTGATCACCCGCCAGCCGTGTGCGGACTGCGGCGGCACGCGGCTCAATCCCACCATTCTCTCGTGCAGGATCAATGGCAAATCCATCGCCGATTGCGCCGCGATGGAGATCACCGACCTCTTGCCGTTCATCCGCGAGATCAACGCCGCGCCCGTCGCCACCGTTGCGGCCGCCATCGTCGAACGCCTGGGGCAGATGGCGGGCATCGGCCTGGATTACCTCAGCCTCGCCCGCGAGACGACCAGCCTGTCGGGTGGGGAATCGCAGCGCGTCAAGATGGTGCGGCACCTGGGCAGCAGCCTGGCCGATATCGCCTACATCTTCGATGAACCCAGCGTCGGCTTGCATCCGCGCGACGTCCACCAGCTCAATACGTTGCTACGCAGCCTGCGCGACAAGGGCAACACGGTGCTCGTCGTCGAACACGATCCCGATGTGATCGCCATCGCCGATCACGTCGTGGACATGGGCCCCGGCGCGGGCGCCGAAGGCGGGCGCGTGGTCTATCAGGGCGATTACGCCGGCTTGCGGCAAGCCGACACGCTCACCGGCCGCTGCCTATCCCGGCCCTCAGCGCCCCTGCGCACACCCCGGCCGGCGACGGGCCAACTGCCGTTGCGCAACCTGTCGCTGCATAGCCTGCACAACGTCAGCGTCTCCATCCCCACCGGCATCCTGACGGTGGTGACCGGCGTCGCAGGCTCCGGCAAAAGCACGCTGGTCAACCGTCTACTACCGCGCAGCTACCCGCACGCCGTCCTGATCGATCAAGGCGCGCTGGGAGGTACGCGGCGTTCGTCGATCGCCAGCTACATCGGAGCGCTGGACACCATCCGGGCACTGTTCGCCAAGGCCAGCGGCAAACCCGCCAGCCTGTTCAGCAGCAACGCACAGGGCGCCTGCCCGGCGTGCAAAGGGCTTGGCTTCATCCAGACCGACCTGGCATTCATGGACACGGTGGAAACGCACTGTGACGCGTGCAACGGCACGGGCTTCAACGACGAGGCGCGCGCCGTTACTTGGCGGGGCCTGGACATCGCACAGACGCTGGCGCTTTCCGTGACGCAGGCCGCAACGCACTTTTCGGGGCATGCGGATGCCGCCGACCCGTTGAACCGGCTCGCTTGGGTGGGATTGGCTTATGCGTCGCTGGGGCAGCGCTTGAACACGCTGTCCGGCGGAGAACGCCAGCGCCTGAAGCTGGCCGCCCGCCTGAAAGAAGAAGGCAGCCTATACATATTTGACGAACCGACGTCGGGCCTGCACATGGCGGACGTCCAGCGCCTGCTGTCGGTGTTCGATGCATTGACCGAACGCGGTCACACCGTCATCGCGGTCGAACACAATCTGGACGTGATCGCCCACGCCGACTGGCTGATCGAAATGGGGCCCGGCGCAGGTAAACAAGGCGGACGCATCCTGTTCGAAGGAACGCCGGCGCAAATGATGCGCGCGCCGGACTCGGTGACCGGCCCGTTCCTGAAACGGTAGCGGGGCCGGACACGCGGCGCATCCGTAGATGCGCTGCGTGCGACCGGCCCCGCCTAGTCCAGGTAACTGGCGTCAGACGTTGAACAGGAAGTTCATCACATCGCCGTCCTGCACGATGTATTCCTTGCCTTCGGCGCGCATCTTGCCCGCTTCCTTGGCGCCCTGCTCGCCCTTGTACGTGATGAAGTCTTCGTACGCGATCGTCTGGGCGCGGATGAAGCCGCGTTCGAAGTCGGTGTGAATGACGCCTGCGGCTTGCGGCGCGGTGGCGCCGATGGCCACCGTCCAGGCGCGAACTTCCTTCACACCGGCGGTGAAGTAGGTCTGCAGGCCCAGCAGCTTGAAGGCGGCGCGGATCAGGCGGTTCAGGCCCGGCTCTTCCATGCCCATGTCGGACAGGAAGGCTTGGCGGTCGGCGTCGTCCAGGTCCACGATTTCGGATTCGATGGCGGCGCAGATGGCCACGACCGGCGCGTTGCGCGCGGCGGCGAATTCGGTCAGGCGGTCCAGCAGCGGGTTGTTCGTGAAGCCGTCATCGGCCACGTTGCCCACGTACATCGCGCGCTTGGCGGTGATGAAGCACAGCTGGGCGATGTCGGCGTGTTCTTCGGTCGTCAGGTCCAGCGCGCGGATCGGCTTGGCTTCGTTCAGCTGGGCAATGCACTTTTCCAGCACGGCCACGATGCGCTGCGATTCCTTGTCGCCGGAACGCGCGGTCTTCTGGTGGCGCAGCAGGGCCTTTTCGGCGGTCTGCAAGTCGGCCAGCGCGAGTTCGGTCTCGATGACTTCGATGTCGGCGATCGGGTCGACCTTGCCGGCCACGTGGATCACGTTGGGATCTTCGAAGCAGCGCACGACGTTGACGATGGCGTCGGTTTCGCGGATGTGCGACAGGAACTGGTTGCCCAGGCCTTCGCCCTTGCTCGCGCCGGCGACCAGGCCCGCGATGTCGACGAATTCGACGGTGGCGGACAGGATGCGTTCGGGCTTGACGATTTCAGCCAGCTTCTGCAGACGCGGATCCGGCACCTCGACCACACCGACGTTGGGTTCGATGGTGCAGAACGGGTAGTTCTCGGCGGCGATGCCGGCGCGGGTCAGAGCATTGAAGAGTGTCGATTTGCCAACGTTGGGCAGGCCGACGATGCCGCATTGCAGAGCCATGGGAATCCTGTGTAAGTACGGTATTGATCGTTAACGTTCTAGTTTACCCCGGCCGGGGGCTGGGGCACTTGCCGCGGCACGGGGGATGCGGCCCCGCTAACTGGCGGCGGAGGGCGCCCAGCGCATGACGGCCCAGATCATCAAAATGGGGCCGGCGTTGAAAGTCGCATGCAGCACGATGGCCGCGCCGATGCCGCGCCGCACGCGCATCCAGCCCAGCACCAGGCCGGTCAGCCACTGCGGCAGCACCAGCAGCGGCATCAGCCAGTACGGCGTCTTGCTGTAGACGAAGTTCGTCAGGTGCACGGCGGCAAAGGTCAGCGCCACCAGATGGAACACCAGGCTGAAGTGCTTCAGGTAATAGCGCCGCCAGGCCGTGTCCCAGCCATGCAGCGGCTCTGCGCGCTGGCGCGTTCCCCAGCATGCCAGGATCACGAACGCGGCCAGCAGCAAGCCTGTCCACAGCTTCGGGCCGTACAGCACGACGGGCATCAAGGCCGGCACCAGCCACAACACCTGCTTGGGCCGGCGCAAGCCGTAGCGAAAGAGCATTTCTTCCACCAGCGGCGCCCACAATACGGCGGTCAGCCACGGCAGGTTGGTGGGATCGATCCGGTGCGTCGCGCCGCCCACGCCGGCCGCCATCACGGCCACCGGCCCCAGCGCGAACAGGTTCAGCGCCCACAGCAGCCCCGCCCACGCCAGCAAGCGCCCGGGGCCGATGCCCGGCCACCAATCGGTCGCCAGGCTGGCGCCCGCGGTGCGCCCCGGCAAGCGTGCGACGGAGTGCGGATGGCGGATGTACCGCCAGAAGTCCACGACCTCGTCGCGAAAGCGCATCTTGCCGCCAGAGGTGGGCTGCGGGCTGCGGGTCATCAGGCGACGTTGCCGCTATGCAGCTGGCGGGTCGCCAGCGCGAAATCACCGGCCAGCATCGCCGGCACAACAGCGCGGCAGCGGTCGATGACGGCTTCGATTTCTTTCTGTTCCTCGCGGCGCGGCGGATGCAGCACGAAGTCCGCCACTTGCTGGGCCAGATTCAGGGTGCGCGGATGGCCGATGCCGATGCGCAGGCGCCAGAAGTTGGGACTGCCCAGCACGGCCTGAATATCCTTCAAGCCATTGTGGCCGGCATGGCCGCCGCCCTGCTTGAGCTTCACCTGGCCCGGCAGCAGGTCCAGTTCGTCATGCAGCACCAGCACCTGCTCGGGTTCCAGCTTGTAGAAGCGGGCCAGCGCGCCGACCGCCTGGCCGGATTTGTTCATATAGGTGATGGGCTTGAGCAGCAGCACGTTGTCCGCGCCCAGGCGCGACTTGGCCACCATGCCGAAAAAAGACTTCTCCAGCGCAAAAGAAGTGCGCAGGTCGTCCGCCAGGTGGTCGGCCAGCCAGAAGCCGGCGTTGTGCCGGGTGGTTTCGTAGTCGGGACCGGGATTACCCAATCCCACGATGAGGCGTATGGGAATAGACATGATGGAGGGTGTTTAAACCAAAAAACCCTGCGCATGCAAATGCACACGCAGGGTTTCGGGCATAAGCCGCTGGAAAGCCCGAAGGCCTTCCGGCAAGACTTAGGCGGCCGGAGCGGCAGCTTCGGCGTCGTCGGCGGCAGCGCCGCCCTTGACGATGGCAGCAGCCAGCAGCGGGTTGTCTTCACCGCCGTGGGGGACGTACGTCACGCCCATGGGCAGCTTGATGTCGGCCAGGTGGATCGAAGCGCCAGCCAGGATGTTGGTCAGGTCGACTTCGATGAACTGGGGCAGAGCCTTCGGCAGGCAGGTGATTTCCAGTTCGGTCGTCACGTGGCTGATGATGGCGCCCGACAGCTTCACGGCCGGCGAGATTTCAGCGTTCACGAAGTGCAGCGGCACCTTGGTACGCAGGGCTTGGTTGGCGTCGACGCGCTGGAAGTCCACGTGCAGGACTTGCGGCTTGTAGGCGTGCCATTGAACCGAACGCAGCAGAACTTGCTCTTCCTTGGCGCCTTCGAGCTGCATTTGCAGGATCGATGCGTGGAATTCTTCCTTACGCAGGGCGTGGTAGATCTCGTTGTGGTCGAGTTCGATGTTCAGGGGGGCAGCCGTACCACCATAGACAATGGCGGGAACGCGGCCCGCGCGGCGCAGGCGGCGGCTCGCACTCGAACCCTGGACGCTACGCGCAGTGGCGATAAATTTCATGGAAAACTCCAAAAACAAAATAAGGTGAAGAGGCTTCACCAGTTAACGGCACGGCGCGCAACATGCGCGCCGTGTTGATTGCGCCTTGCCGCGACCAGCAAGGTGCAAAAACTAAAGTGGGCTGCGGGCCCGGCTGACGCCTACGCGTCAGTCGACGAACAGCGAGCTGACCGATTCCGCGTTCGAGATACGCAGGATGGTCTCGCCCAGCAGCGCGGCGCACGACAGCTGGCGGATCTTGCCGCTGGCCTGGCCTTGCTCGGAGAGCGGGATGGTGTCGGTGACGACCAGTTCGTCCAGTTCCGACGCTTCGATGCGGTCAATGGCGCCGCCCGACAGCACGGGGTGCGTGCAATAGGCGTAAACGGCGCCGGCGCCGCGGTCTTTCAGGGCCTGGGCCGCCTTGCACAGCGTACCGGCGGTGTCGACCATATCGTCCATGATGATGCAGGTGCGGCCGTCGACTTCACCGATGATGTTCATCACTTCCGACACGTTGGCGCGCGGACGACGCTTGTCGATGATGGCCAGATCGGCTTCCAGTTGCTTGGCCAGTGCACGTGCGCGGACCACGCCGCCGATGTCCGGGGACACCACGACCAGGTTCGAGAAATTGCGGCGCCAGATGTCGCCCAGCAAAATCGGACCGGCGTAGATGTTGTCCACGGGGATATCGAAGAAGCCCTGGATCTGGTCAGCGTGCAGGTCCATCGTCAGGACGCGATCGACGCCAGCCACTTGCAGCATGTTGGCCACGACCTTGGCCGAGATCGCAACGCGCGCCGAACGCGGGCGGCGGTCTTGGCGGGCATAGCCGAAATAGGGAATCGCGGCGGTGATGCGGCCAGCGGAAGCGCGGCGCAATGCATCGACCATGACCATGATTTCCATCAGGTTGTCATTGGTAGGGGCACAGGTGGGCTGCAGGACGAAGACGTCCTTGCCACGCACGTTCTCGTTGATTTCGACCATCACCTCGCCGTCCGAGAAGCGACCGACGGTCATCTTGCCCAGGGACATATCGAGGTGGTTGACTACGTCCACGGCCAGCCGAGTATTGGCCGTTCCCGTGAAGATCATGAAGCTATCGTTTGCCATGATGGATGATGCGATGGTCGTTTTAAGACACTAACGAGGTGATGCGGGGTGCTACGAAACACCAGCGGACCCGGAAAATAAAAAAGCTGCTGAACCCGGGCCAGTGTCTTACAGGCGTGTTCAACAGCTTTTTTATGTATTCGGTTGGCTGGGGAGGAAGGATTCGAACCTTCGCATGCCGGAATCAAAATCCGGTGCCTTAACCAGCTTGGCGACTCCCCAACTATCTTGCAATCCAATTCCGCAGTGGATGTTCAGTTAAACCAGTACATGCCTGAACTAACCGAAACCCTGGATGCGTTGCGTTGTTTGTTTCAACAGCGCCGCGCATTATAGCGGATATTTCTGCTTTTGCCAAAACGGCTTCGGAAAGTTCGGAAAACTCGGCGAATAAACATGCGCCTGATCCCGACATGCGAACTGGTATGCCCTGTTCGCTAAGCCACCGCGTTGCCCTGAGAACCTCAGGATAAAGACGGTGAACTACCGGCTCCAAATCATTTTTCCCGAAGGAAAAAGTTGGCGAAGCAAGAAAGTCCGCTATTGTGATGTAAGAAGAATCCCTTGTCAAATCGGGTGCCGAAAATATTCCAACAGTCGGCACGCTGGTATCCGGTTGCGCAACCAGATACGCGCGTTCGGGCAGCGTCACGGCAGTGAGCGCTTCGCCTACGCCTTCGGCGAATGCCGATTGCCCGAAGACGAACACGGGCACATCCGCGCCCAGCGGCAAGGCCAACGCCATGAGCTCGCGGCGCGTCAGCCCCGTCCCCCACAGCTTGTTCAGCGCGATCAGCACGGTCGCGGCGTCGCTGGACCCTCCGCCCAGGCCACCACCCTGCGGAATGCGCTTTTCCAGCGCGATCTGCGCCCCCTGGCGCGTGCCCGTGGCGCGTTGCAGCGCATGGGCCGCGCGCAAGGTCAGGTCATCGGCTTCAGAGACGCCAGGCAGATCGGAGGCGCGGCTGATGACGCCATCCGCGCGCACCTCGAAATGCAACGTGTCGCACAAATCGATGAAACGGAAGACCGTCTGCAGCAGGTGATAGCCGTCAGGACGGCGGCCCACCACGTGCAGGAACAGGTTCAATTTGGCGGGAGCGGGAACGTCGTACAGAGTCACAGAAAACAACCGGTGCGGGACATGCCCACATTCTAGCCACGCACCGGCCGCCGCGCCTGCCCTCAGGCCAGTTGCGGCGCACCCGCGCCAGCCAGCCGCCCTGCCGGCGCGTCGATCACCTGGCCGTCTGGCAACTTGAAGACGGAGACGGCGCCCGCCAGTTGGCGAGCCTGCTCTTCCAGCGCACCGGCGGCCGCTGCCGCCTCTTCCACCAAGGCCGCGTTCTGCTGCGTCACGCTGTCCATCTGCGACACCGCCCGGTTGACCTGATCGATTCCGCTGGCCTGCTCCTCGGAAGCCGCGGAGATTTCGCCCATCAGGCGGGTCACGCGCTGCACCGAGTCCACGATTTCACGCATGGTGGCGCCGGCGCTTTCGACCTGCTCGGATCCCTTGCCGACCGTCTGCGCGGAGTCCTCGATCAGTTGCTTGATTTCCTTGGCGGCGGCCGCGCTGCGCTGCGCGAGCGTGCGCACCTCACTGGCCACGACCGCGAAACCCTTGCCCTGCTCGCCTGCGCGCGCGGCCTCCACCGCCGCATTCAGCGCCAGGATGTTGGTCTGGAACGCGATGCCGTCGATCACACCCACGATGTCGGCGATGCGGGACGAACTGCCGGAGATGGCGCGCATGGTCTCGACCACGCTGGCCACGGCGTCCCCGCCGCGCTGCGCCACTGCCGCGGACGTGGCCACCATGTGGTTGGCTTCACGGGCGGTATCGGCGTTCTGCTTCACAGTGGACGCCAGTTCTTCCATGCTGGCGGCCGTCTCTTCCAGGGATGCGGCCTGCTCTTCCGTGCGACTGGACAGGTCGGTGTTACCCGCGGAAATTTCGCGCGCGCCCACATTGATCTCGTCCACGCCCCGGCGCACGGCGGAAACCGTGCGCACCAGGCTGTCCTGCATGCCTTTCAAGGCGGCCAGCAGTGCACCGATTTCGTTCTTGCCGCGATCGGCGACGCGACGGGTCAGGTCGCCTTCGGCGATGCGGCGAAAGATCTCACCGGCTTCCAGCAGCGGCCGCACGATCATACGGCGGATCAGCACATGGGCGCCCACGGCCATCAACAGGCCCAGCGCCAGGATGCCGGCCAACAACGACGAGAACAGGGTGTGGAAGAAAGAAATCTCCGCCATCGCGCCCTGCCCGGCCTCTTCGGCCCGGACCATGAAGGCGTCGCGTTCACTGACCAGCAGTTCTTGCGCCTGCTGCGTGCCTTGCTTGAAATAACTTTCCATGTCGCCCGCCTCCAGCACGCGGCCCACGCTTTGCAGGTTGGCGCTGAGGTTGGTGTAGGCCTGGATCAGATCGGCGGACGCGGTCTTTTCTGCGGCCGACAGGCCACTGGAAAAACCTTGGAAAGCGCGGTCGCCCGAGGCGATGCGCTGGCGCGCCAGGCGCAGCGCGGTCGTGTCGCTGGTGTTGCCTTGCGCGACGCGCGTGGCGTAGCGGCTCAAATCGGTACGGGCCGCTACCAGCGACAAGGCGGCCGTGTTCACGGCGTTGACCTGTTGCGAGGAAAGGCGATAGAGCTGGCCGACGTCCTGGTTGGTCTGGCGCAATGCGACAAAACCCATGCCCCCCACCAGCAGCTGAAACGTAAAAAAGATCGCGATGATTCCTAACAGCATCGTCGCGATGCGCGTGTTCCTGAACATAGGGCATTCTCCAAAAAAGGCGGCGACAGGTTGGCCGCCGCCGCACTTGCGGTCCGCGCGAAGGGTGGCCCCGCGCGGGCATGAGGAGAATTATTCAGTCCGGCCTGACTATTTCAAGCCGTAACACGACCGCCTTTGCCGCGTTTATTTGGCCGATTGCGAAATGCCGGACGTGTTAGGCCCGGCCGCGGGTAGCGGCTATTGCCATTCAAAGGGGGAAGACGACGGAGCGCGAACGGCTCCGTCGGAATCAAGGCTGGTTGACGACCAAACGCACCGTGACGCGGCGGCCGGGTTCCAGGCGCTCCAGGACCAGCAACTGCGGCCCCAGCGTGTCGTAGCGCGACAGCTTGGCCCGCCAGCCGCCCTGCTCGAAGGAGGCGGGACGACCCAGTTCATCGCGAGACACGTCGGAGGCTTCGGGTTGCGCCGGCAGTTTGCCGCGCAGCCAGTCGCGCAAGCCGGACACCGGCACGCTGCTGCCCAGCGCGTCTTCAGCGAGGGCATCGGGGTTGTCGGCAACCAGGCGCGTGCCATCGGCCTTGGTCAGGCTGGCGGCGCCGGGCTGGCCTTCCACGCGAGCTTCGGTCGAACCCAGCGGATTGGTCAGGTCCAGCACGTAGCGCCGACCATCGTCCGACCACGAAAAGCCGCCTTGGACGGCGCTCTGCTTGCCGCTTTCTTCGTTCACGGTGATGGCGAAGCGGCCGATGCGCGAAAACGCATCGGGGCTGGCGCCTTCGATGGGTTTCGGCGTGGTGGTGCAGGCGGCCAGCGTCAACGCCAGCATCGCCAGCAGCGCCCAGCGCAACCAGGCCGTCACATCAGGCAAGCGTTGCACCCCAACCGTCACAGGCCCACTCCCAGACGCTTGACGACGTCCTGGACGGTCTTGTTCTTGGGATCTTTCATCAGCGCGGCGCGCAGCAGTTCCGTCGCCTGGTCGCGCTTGCCCTGGGACCACAGCACTTCGGCCAGGTGGGCGGCGATGTCGGCTTCCGGACGCACGCTATAGGCGCGGCGCAGATATTCCGCGGCGGACTCGGATTCGCCCATGCGGAACTTCACCCAGCCCATGCTATCCAGGATGAACGGATCGTTCGGCGAGAGCTCAAGCGCCTGGGTGATGAGGTCCAGCGCTTCGGGCAGGCGCTGATTGTGGTCGGCCAGGGTGTAGCCCAGCGCGTTGTAGGCGTGGGCGTGGTCCGGATCCAGCGCGATGACCTGGCGCAACATGCGCTCCAGGTCGGCCAGGCGGTTCTGGCGTTCGTACAGCATAGCCAGTTCGTACTTGATCTCGACCGTGTCCGGCAGCGCCTGGTCGGCCGCTTCGAGCGTGCTCACCGCTTGCTGGATGCGGTCGGCGTCGCGCAGGATCTGCGCCTTGGTCAGCACGCCCAGCGTGCGCTCTTCGTCGTCCTGCGGGCCGGCGGCATCGATCATGGCCAGCGCGTCATCCACCCGGCCGCTCTTGGCGCGCAGGGCAGCCTGGCGCATGGCGACGGAATAGCGCAGCGTCGGGTCGTCGATGCGGCCCAGTTCCTTGATGGCTTCGTCGTACTGGCCTTGGTCTTCGGCGATGCGCGACAGCAGGACGTGGGCGTCCGCCGCGGCGGCGCCGGCATCCGTGGCGCCGGGCACCGTGGCGCGCTGGCGCTGCTGCTGCACGTCCAGGTACTGCTGAAGCAGATTCCTGGCTTGCGGCAGCTGACCCGCCTTGTAGGCAAGCTGGGCCTGCATGAAGAGCAAGTCGAAATCTTCCGGCGAACGGCGCGACATGGCCTGCAATTCAGCCAGCGCGCCGTTGTAGTCGCCGCTGTCGGCCAGTTGGCCGGCCAGCATCAGGCGGACCTTGCGGGCGCCGGGATTGCGGTTGATATAAGCGCGGGCTTCGGTCTGGGCGCGTTGCGGATCTACCTTCGAGCCGTATTCCAGCACGCGCTGGGCGGCGGCTTCGGACTTGGGATCCGCAGCCAGCGCGGCGCGGGATTCCTGCGCGGCGCGCTCGTAGTCGCCCGAGGCGGAGGCCACGTCGGCCAGCGCCAGATGGGCGGCCGGCAGCTTGCGCACGCTGTCGCTCAGGGATTCGTCCAGGATGCGCAGGGCCAGGCGGCGGTCGTTCAGGCGGCTCAGCACGGCCAAGGCCTGGCCGATGGCGGCCGGCTTGTCGCGCGAGGCGTCGATGCGGTTGCGCAGCGCCTGGGCCAGACCCTTGGTCTGCCCGTTGGCGGCGGCCAGCGCCAGTTCGGTGGAGCTGGCCTCAACGTCGTTGGGCGACAGGCGCGCCCAGACGCGGGCGGCTTCCAGCGCGCCGGGCAGATTGCCGCCAGCCAACTGGAATTCCAGGCCACGCCGGGCCAAGCGGGGGTCGCCCGTGTCCCGGGCCAGGCCGATCATGGTGGTAGCCGCTGTGCCGTACATGCCGCGCTGGGCGGCGATCTCTGACGCGAGGACGCGATAGAAGATGTCGGCAGTGAGCGATACGTAGGGCAATTGGCCCGGACGCAGGCGGATCACCTCGGTTTCAGGCTGGCGGTTCTGGGGCGCCATGCGGGGCCCGGTCGCATCACGCGTCCGGCTGTCGGCCGCCTGGGCCGGCAGCGCAAAACCTGTTGCCAGCGCAAGCGCAAGCGTGGCGATCCCGATATTCATTTGTTTGAAAGACGACTTCACGCGGCCCGTCCGGTTGATGGCACAATCTTCGTACACGCAATTGATGATCTTACACTGGCTCATGCCGGAACTGCCTGAAGTTGAAACCACGCGTCGGGGAATCGACGCCGTCATCACTGGCCGGACGCTCAAGCGCCTGGTCGTCCACGAAGGCCGCATGCGCTGGCCCATTCCGCCGGACCTGCCCGCCCTGATCGGCGGCCGCGCCGTCCTGGAATGCGCCCGCCGGGGCAAATACCTGTTGCTGCGCTTCGAACATGGCACCCAGATCGTGCATCTGGGCATGTCCGGGTCGCTGCGCAGCGTCGCCCCGGGTGAATTCCTGCGCAAACATGACCATGTCGAATGGATATTCGACGAAGCCGTCCTGCGCCTGCATGACCCCCGGCGCTTTGGCGCGGTGCTGTGGCACCCGGACGCCGATGGCCCCATCGACACCCACCCGCTGCTGGCCAAACTCGGCATCGAGCCCTTCGACCCGCGCTTTGACGGGGCCTGGCTGCACCGCCACTTCAAGAACCACAGCGCGGCGGTCAAGCAAGTGCTGCTGGCGGGGCTGGCCGTCGTGGGGGTGGGCAATATCTACGCATCGGAATGCCTGTTCCGGGCGCGCATCAACCCCAAGACCCCGGCCAACAAGCTATCGCCTGCCCGGTGCGACCGCCTGGCGGACATGATCCGAGCCACCTTGGCCGACGCCCTGACCTCCGGGGGCAGCACCCTGCGGGATTATGTCGGCGCCACCGGCGAACCCGGGGCCTATTTCGAGATCCATGCCGCGGTCTATGAACGCGAAGGCCTCCCGTGCCGGGTCTGCGCGACGCCGATCCGGCGTTTCGTCCAGGGGCAACGGGCCACCTATTACTGCCCAAAATGCCAAAGAAACTAGCCCCGGCGGCCTGAAAACCCCCGGGAAATCCCTGTAAAAACAAGGCCATTTGTTTATAGCGAACGTATTGCACGAAAACTAACGCCAAGCTATATTCCTTTCACACACCTATTCCTAGAACAGTGGAAGGAGCCTCCATGAGCAAGCAATTCGCCTCGCACGCCGACCTGGACGACAAGGTCGTCTCGTTCGAAAAACTGTCCGACAACGCCTATGCCTACACGGCCGAAGGCGACCCCAACACGGGCGTGATCATCGGCGACGAGGCCGTCATGGTGATCGACACCCAGGCCACCCCGGTCATGGCCCAGGACGTGATCCGCCGCATCCGCGAAGTCACGGACAAGCCGATCAAGTACATCCTGCTGTCGCACTACCATGCCGTGCGCGTGTTCGGCGCCTCCGCCTACAACGCCCAGGAAATCCTGGCCAGCCGCGACACCTACGACTTGATCGTCGAACGCGGCGAACAGGACAAGGCCAGCGAGATCGGCCGCTTTCCCCGCCTGTTCCGCAACGCCGAATCGATTCCGCCGGGCCTGGTCTGGCCGACGATGACGTTCAAGGGCGAAATGACCGTCAATCTGGGTAACCTGGAAGTCAAGCTGCTGCAAGTCGGCCGCGGCCACACCAAGGGCGACACCATCGCCTGGCTGCCCGAGCAGAAGATCCTGTTCGCCGGCGACCTGGTCGAATACCAGTCCACCCCGTATTGCGGCGACGCCTACTTCCGCGACTGGCCCAGCACGCTGGACGCTCTGTCTAGCTTCGAAGCTGAAAAGATGGTTCCCGGCCGCGGCCCGGCCTTGAAGAGCGCCACCGAAGTCCGCCAGGGCCTGGCCGGCACCCGCGCCTTCCTGACCGACCTGTACGGCGCCGTGAACCGTGGCGTGGCCGAAGGCAAGGATCTGAAGACGATCTACCGCGAGGTCTATGACTTCATGAAGCCGCGCTACAGCGACTGGGTGATCTTCGACCATTGCATGCCGTTTGACGTGTCGCGCGCCTATGACGAGGCCACCGGCCACACGCATCCGCGCATCTGGACCGACAAGCGCGACCTGGAAATGTGGGCGCAGCTGGAAGGCTGACCCCGACGGGCCGCGGTAGCCGGCGCTGACCGGAAGCGGCCCTGACCGACCATTGCAAGAAGCGGAATCGCGCGTCGCAGGACGGCGCGCGGGATCGCGACATAAAAACAAAATGACCCACACAGGAGACAACCGTGGGAGACATCGACTTTCAGGCGATGGAGTTCGCCTATGAAAAGCACGCCGACCAAAGCGCCGGCACTGCGCCGCGGCACCAGGTCGTGGTCGTGGGGGCCGGCCCGGTCGGCCTGACCACCGCGTTGGACCTTGCCCGCCAGGGCGTGCGAGTCGTGGTGCTGGACGACGACTACCGCTTGTCCACCGGATCACGCGCCATCTGCTTTTCCAAGCGCACCCTGGAAATCTGGGACCGCCTGGGCGTCGGCCAACGCATGATCGACAAGGGCGTGTCGTGGAACGTCGGCAAGGTGTTCTTCCGCGAACAGGAAGTGTGGCGTTTCGACCTGCTGCCTGAACCCGGCCATCGCCGCCCCGCCTTCATCAACCTTCAGCAGTACTACGCCGAAGGCTATCTGTATGAGCAAGCGCGCCAGGAACCCAACATCGACCTGCGCTGGAAAAACAAGGTCGCCGGCGTGGTCCAGGCCGAAGACGGCGTCGACCTGACGATCGACACCCCCGAAGGCCCGTACACGCTCCACGCCGATTGGCTGGTCGCCTGCGATGGCGCCCGTTCGCCGGTGCGCAAGCTGATCGGCCAGGAAAGCCATGGCCGCATCTTCCGCGACCGCTTCCTGATTGCCGACGTGAAGATGAAGGCGGACTTTCCGACCGAACGCTGGTTCTGGTTCGATCCGCCCTTCCATCCCAACCAATCCGTGCTGCTGCACCGTCAGCCCGACAACGTCTGGCGCATCGACTTCCAACTGGGTTGGAACGCCGACCCCGTCGAAGCCGTCAAACCCGAGAACGTGCTGCCGCGCATCCGCGCCCTGCTGGGGCCCGACGCGCAGTTCGATCTGGAATGGGTCAGCGTCTACACCTTTGCCTGCGAGCGCATGGACAAGTTCCGCCACGGACGCGTCGTGTTCGCCGGCGACTCCGCGCACCGCGTATCGCCCTTCGGCGCGCGAGGCGCCAATAGCGGCGTGCAGGATGCCGAAAACCTGGCGTGGAAGCTGAAGCTGGTGCTGGCGGGCCTGGCGCCCGAAGCGCTGATCGACAGCTACAGCGCCGAGCGCGAGTACGCGGCCGACGAGAACATCCTGAATTCGTCGCGCGCCACCGATTTCATTACGCCCAAGAGCGACATCAGCCGCAGCTTCCGCAACGCGGTGCTGAACCTGGCCAAGAAGCATCCATTCGCGCGTTCACTCGTCAACAGCGGACGCCTGTCGCTGCCCGCCACCTACGGCGAGTCGCCCCTGAACACCCCGGATGCGGATGCCTTCACGGGCCGCATGGTGCCCGGCGCGGTCGCGCTGGACGCACCCGTGACGTGCCGCGGCGAACAGGACTGGTGGATGGCGCAGCTGGACAGCGGCTTCGTCCTGGCGCTGTTCTGTGGCGATGCGCTGCCCAGCACCAACACGCTCCAGGCCTTGCAGGCGCTGCGCATGGCGCCGGTGCCCGTCAAGGCCATCCTGGTCGCGGGCGCGCAGTGCGACGTGTCCGGCGTGCCCGCGGACCTGCCGGTGGTGGCGGACGCCGAAGGCTGCCTGGCCAAACGCTACGACGCGCAGCTCGGCACCGCCTACCTGATCCGCCCCGACCAGCACATCGCCGCGCGCTGGCGCGCATTCGACGCCGATGCCGTCGCCCGCGCCGTCCGCCGGGCCACGGGCCACGCCTGAATCCAGAGGTCAACCCATCATGCTGATTACCGAAACCAATCTGAGCTCGCCCGACGACTTCTACGAAGCGTTGATCGAAACGCACCGCGACCTGACGAACGAGCAAAGCCAGGAACTGAACGCGGCGCTGATCCTGCTGCTGGCCAACCACCTGGGCGACGTGGCGCTGCTGCGCGAAGCCCTGCAACAGGCCCGCGCCTCAGTCGTGCAAGCGTAGGATGGGTGAAGCGCGGGACACCGAAAAAAAGAACCCCGACGTCGAACGCGCGCAACCCATCAAGCAGCGGTTGCGTTGTGGCTGAGGCAGCCAAGCATCCAGGGCTGCTTGATGGGTTACGCGCGCTGGGGCGCAGCTTTCCAGGCAAAACCGTTCCGCGCTCCACCCATCCTACGAGCCGCCCCCGAGCCAAACACCCGGCCGCATTCCCCCCCCCTCAGCCGACACCCGGCGGCATTTCCCCCCCGCCCCTTCCTGCCGCGGCCACGGACATTTACAACCCCACCGCGAACGTATTCACGATCAACGCGCGCAGCCATTGGTTGCCGCCATCGCGATCCACCCTGCGCTGCCAATACATGTTCGTCTGCAGCGCGGGCACCTTCACCGGCGGCGTCATGAAGCGCAGGCCGAACGGTGGCGCGGCGCTGGCGGCCAGTTTTTCCGGCACGGTCGCCAGCAAGTCCGTCGCGCTGACGATGTAGGGCACGGCCGAAAAGTGCGGCACGCTGAAGTGTTCGGCCAGTTCCACGCCCGCGCGCTCCATGGACTGGTTGACCTGTCCGTAAGGCGCGGCCCGCGACACTATCAGATGCCGCTCGGCTCGGAATGCCTTGATACCCATGCCCGCGTGCGCCGTGGGATGCGCCTGGCGGAACAGGGTGGCATAGCCCTGCCGGAACAGCATGCGCTGCAGCGTGCCCGCCCCCATTTCGTCGAACGCGCCAATGGCCAGGTCCACCCGGCCCGACTCCATTTCACGCGGCAGATCCGGCCCCTGCACGCGCACCGAATCGATGCGCACCTGCGGTGCCACCTGCACGCAGACCTCCATCAGCCGGGGCATGAAGTGGATTTCGCCCACGTCCGTCATCGCCACCCGGAAGCGACGGTTGCTGGTGGCGGCGTCGAACACGTCCTGATCCTGCAAGGCCTGGCTAAGCATCGTCAGCGCTTCGCTGACGGGGCCCGCCAGCCGCTGCGCGCGCGGGGTGGGCAGCATGCCTTGCGCGGTACGCACGAACAGCTCGTCGCCAAAGGCCTCGCGCAGGCGGCGCAGGGCGTTGCTGACCGCGGGTTGCGTCAGATCCATCCGCCGCGCCACGGCCGACAGATTGCGGTCTTCCAGCAGATGCTGGAACAGGATCAACAGGTTCAGGTCGACGTTGCGCAATTCGGCCATAGGGCCCCCTACTATTCACAAAATTTATAGTCTCTATTTTTGCATTCCCGTAGCCGCAAGGGGCGTTTTTTCCGACAATAGGGAATCGGCGCTGGGTTCAACCCAGACCGCCCTCAGATACCGACCGCGCGGCCAAGCACCGCGCCGCCACCCAGGAGGATTCCATGGAACTGAAATATCAGACCGGCTTCGGCAACGACTGCGCGACCGAAGCGCTGCCCGGCGCCCTGCCCGTAGGCCGCAATTCGCCGCAGCAATGCCCGTACGGCCTGTATGCCGAGCAACTGTCCGGCACCGCCTTCACCGCCCCCCGCAGCGAAAACCGCCGGTCCTGGCTGTACCGCATCCGCCCGGGCGCGCAACACAAGCCGTTCGAGCCCTTTGCCGGCGCGGCAGGCTGGGAAAGCACCTTCGGCCATGGCCCGGTCACGCCCAACCAGTTGCGCTGGAGCCCGATGCCCATCCCTGACGCCCCCACCGACTTCCTGGAAGGCGTGAAGACCTGGGGCGGCAACGGCGGCCCTGACGAACAGGGCGGCGTGGCCATCCACCTGTACGCGGCCAACCGGTCTATGCAGGGCCGCTATTTCTACAACGCCGATGGCGAACTGCTGCTGGTGCCCCAGCAAGGACGCCTGCGCCTGGCCACCGAGCTGGGCCTGATCGATCTGGAACCCCTGGAAATCGCCGTTATCCCGCGCGGCGTGCGCTTTCGCGTCGAACTCCTGGATGGCGCCGCGCGCGGCTACATGCTGGAGAACTTCGGCGCCGCCCTGCGCTTGCCCGAACTGGGCCCCATCGGCTCGAACTGTCTGGCGAACGCGCGTGATTTCCAGACGCCGGTGGCCTGGTATGAAGACGTGGAAGGCGACTTTGAACTGATTGCCAAGTTCACGGGCGGATTCTGGCGCGCATCCATCGACCATTCGCCGCTGGACGTCGTGGCCTGGCACGGCACGCACGCGCCGTACAAGTACGACCTGCGCCACTTCAACACCATCGGCTCGATCAGCTTCGACCATCCGGATCCGTCGATCTTCACGGTGCTGACCGCACCGTCCGACACCCCGGGCACGGCCAACATGGACTTTGCGATCTTCCCGCCGCGCATCCTGGCCATGGAAGACACCTTCCGTCCGCCCTGGTTCCACCGCAACGTCGCCAGCGAATTCATGGGCCTGATCCAGGGCGTATACGACGCCAAGGCCGATGGCTTCGCCCCCGGCGGCGCCAGCCTGCACAACTGCATGAGCGGCCACGGCCCCGACGCCGAGACCTTCGAGAAGGCCTCGCACGCCGACACGCACGCCGCCCATTACATCCGCGACACGATGGCGTTCATGTTCGAAACGCGCCGTGTCATCCGCCCGACCGGGCAGGCCTTGGCGTCGGTAGAATTGCAGGGCGACTATTACCGGTGCTGGCAGGGCATCGTGAAGCACTTCGATCCCAAGAAGGCGTGACGGCGCCACTGCGCTGATTCCCAGCCACGGCGATGCGTGCAAGCGCATCGCCGTTTGGCTTTTGAATTTTCCGGCGCCGCTGCCCGTCAGTTCTGCCGGCCCCCACACCATTACAGAGACACGCGAACCATGACCACCACGATCAACGAAACCCACGATCCCTCCTTGAAGAGCTGGATCGCCAGCGCCAACACCGGCACGTCCGATTTTCCGGTCCAGAACCTGCCGTATGGCGCGTTCCGCCGCAAGGGCACGCAAGAGTCGTTCCGCCCGGGCGTGGCGATCGGTGACCAGATCCTGGACCTGGCCGCATTGGCCGCCAAGCAACCATTTGAAGGCCTGGCCGCCGAGGCGCTGGCCGCTTGCGCGGGCGACAGCCTGAACGCGCTGATGGCGTTGGGCCAACCGCACTGGAGCGCCCTGCGCCTGGCGCTGTCGCGCGCACTGCGCGAAGGCGCCGCCTTGCGCGCCGAAGTCGAACCGTTGCTGGTGGCGCAGGCCGACGCCGAATACACCACGCCCGCCCGCATCGGCGACTACACCGACTTCTATATCTCGGTGCACCACGCGACGGCAGTGGGCAAGCAGTTCCGTCCTGATAATCCCTTGCTGCCGAATTACAAGTGGGTGCCGATCGGCTACCACGGCCGCGCCTCCAGCATCGGCGTGGACCAGAAGTTCCCCCGCCCCGTCGGCCAGACGCGTCCGGCCAATGAAGGCGACACGCCGCAATTCGGCCCGTGCGCGCGCCTGGACTACGAACTGGAACTGGGCATTTTCGTGGGGACCGGCAACGAACAAGGCGAACGTATCGGCCTGGCCGACGCCGACGGCCACGTGTTCGGCCTGTGCATTCTGAACGACTGGTCGGCGCGCGACATCCAGGCCTGGGAATACCAGCCCCTGGGCCCCTTCCTGTCCAAGAACTTCGCCTCGACGATTTCGCCGTGGATCGTCACGATGGAAGCGCTGGAGCCGTTCCGCACGCAATGGAACCGCGGCCCGTCCGAACCGCAACCGATGCCGTACCTGGCCTCCGACGCGAACCGCGCGAAGGGCGCCTACGACGTGCAACTGGAAGTGCTGATGACGACGCAACAATCGCGCGAGGCCAAGCAGCCCGCCGTGACGTTGTCGCGCAGCAATTTCCGCGATGCCTACTGGAACGTGGCCCAGCTGATCACGCACCACACGGTGAACGGCTGCAATCTGCAGCCGGGCGACATGCTGGGCACGGGCACGCTGTCCGGGCCGCAGCCTTCGGAAGCCGGTTCATTGCTGGAATTGAGCAATGGCGGCAAGACGGCAATCGACCTACCGTGGGGAGAGAAGCGGACGTTCCTGCAGGATGGCGATCAGATCATCATGCGGGCGGCTTGCTTGAAGGCGGGATATCCGAGGATTGGGTTTGGGGAGGCGTCCGGGACGGTGTTGCCGGCGCGGGTTTGAGTTTTCTCTTCTTGGGTGGGGCGTGTGGGGTGATCGGCGCGGGTTTACGCAGGTCGTCTTGAGGTGTGATCCCCGCAGCGCTTACGTAGGTCGCCTTGAGGCGTGATCGCCGCAGCGCTTACGTAGGTCGCCTTGAGGCGTGATCGCCGCAGCGCTTACGTAGGTCGCCTTGAGGCGTGATCGCCGCAGCGCTTACGTAGGTCGCCCATCGGTGCGGTCGCCCTGACTGCGCGCGCCCACGATTGCGGTCCGGAGCCTTCGCTCCGGACTGCCCCGTTGTCATCTTCGTTGCGGCCTGCGGCCGCTGCCTTCAGATTCCCTCGGGCGCATCAAGGTTGCGCGCAGTCAGGCCGACCACACCGACGGGCTGCGCCGTCTTGGTTTGCGCGCTGCCAGGTTCCGGATTAGTGACGAGATTTGCGGGGCCCGCCTCATGCGGCCGCGCGGGCGGCCGCATTCTGCATACGCGTTCTGAGACGTCGTAGCGGTGGTCGCTTGCGCGCTTGTGGGGAGTGGTTTTCTACTGGGCCCCGCCGTCAGATGGGGGAGGTGGAGCGACGGGTGGCGCGCGGCAGATAGCTGCTCGCTTCTTCGCACCTGTACGCGCGCCACCCGTCTAAGAGGGAGAGTGCTGTGTGCTTGCGGCACTGGTGCTTCTTTGATGGGTCATCAATCGTCGATCGTTAATCGACATTCGTCTTCTCGCGTTCTCGAGTTCTCGCGTTCTCGCATCCGTAGGATGGGTGGAGCGCGGCACACCCGTCAGCAGGACAGGGACGTCCGTCGCGCGTAACCCATCATGGTGGCATGCATCGGTGATGGGTTACGTGCGGCATACAGCCATTTCCTTGGGGTTACCGGAACGCACTCCACCCATCCTACGAAGAAGAAGAAGAAGAAGAACAGCGCCACCCACACGCGAAGCGAAGATCACATGACGCAAGACCATGCGTAAGCTCCCAAAGGCCGCCCGCGCGGCCGGCCGGGAGCGGGCCCCGCAAGATCTTCCACCACCCACCCCTGGTGGAGAGAACCCTAAGCAAACCGTTCTCCCCCGCTACCGTGAGATTGCTACCACCAAAGCACGGTGGGTTGGTGGCCTGCGGGGCGCGGGGCGTCGATAAGCCCGAGGGAATCTGAAGGCAGTTGCCGCAGGCAACAACGAAGATGACAAGGGGCAGTCCGGAGCGAAGGCTCCGGACCGCAATCGTTGACCCGCGCCCCGCAGGCCACCGACTCGCCGGGCGTCTTTAAAACCTACAACGCCCAAAGCAAAAACACCAAATCAAGGCAACCGATACTTCCCCTCCCGATACACCCAAGAAGCCCACAAAGCATGCGCCAACGCCTCCTCCGTCAAATTCGGATCCGCAGGCTCCACCGGCGCGTAGACCTCATCGCGCCCGACGGGCGCCGCTTCGTACCGGAACTCGCGGGGATCCTTTGACGGCTCCAGCACCAGCAACTTGTCACCCTGCAGATACCCGAAGTTATCCGCGTACTGCATGATCGCCCGGTTCGGATCGCGTTGCGTCAAATCCGCCCCCAACATCGGGTTCACGTTATCCAACCCAATCAGCGACAACAGCGTCGGCGCCATATCGATCTGGCTGACTAGCCGTTCGTCCTGGCGCGGTGCGATGCCGGCGCCGAGGATCAGGGCCGGGATCTGGAAATGGCGCACCGGCACGGGAATGGATCCGTAGACCCGTGAATCGTGGTCCGCGATGACCAGGAACACGGTGTTGTCCCAATACGGCGCCTTCTTGGCTTTCTCAAAGAACTGCCCCAACGCCCAGTCCGCATACCGCACCGTGTTGTCCACCGTGGCGGGCTCGCCCACGGGCTGGATACGGCCTTCCGGATATTCCCAAGGCGAATGGTTCGTTACCGAAAACGCCAGCGTGAAGACCGGCTTGTCGCCATCGGCGCGCAGCAGGCGGTCGACCTGGGTGAACATGTCCTCGTCCGATGCGCCCCAGGACCCTTCGAATACCGGGTTCACGAATTTCGGACGGTCCACGACTTCGTCGAAACCGTTGCCCAGGAAGAACGCGCGCATGTTGTCGAAGTGCGATTCGCCGCCGTAGACGAAACGCGAGTGGTAGCCGTGCTTGCCCAGCACCTGCGCCAAGGTGAAGAAACCGGTCTGCGAGCGCGGCAGCTTGACCACGGCATCCGCCACACTGGGCAGGAAGCCTGCCGTCACCGCTTCGATGCCGCGCACCGAGCGCGTGCCCGTCGCATAGGCGCGGTGGAACATCCAGCCTTCCTTCGCCAGGCGGTCGATGTTGGGCGTCAGATCGCGGCCGCCCAGGCTGCCCACGTACTGCGCGCCCAGGCTTTCCTGCAGGATGATCACCACGTTCAGCGGCTTGTCGCGACGGACCGTGGCTTTCTGCTCGTGCAGGCTGGGGTAGCGCGGGTCCAGCGGCGCGCCGGTCAGGCCCGCCTTCTCGCGCACGATGGCGTTCATCTGGTCCACCGGCATCTTGGGGTACATCGCCGCAGACGAGCGCTCGTCGCGCATCCGGTAGGCGGCGTCGAACACGCTGTACAGCGAATTGAGCGCCAGCGCGTTGACCATGGCGTCCGAACTGAAGGCGACCTTGGCCGGATTGATCGGCCGATGCTCCAGCGTGCCGCGTGCACCCAGCACGACCAACGCCAGGATCACGAAGGAGGCGATCGGCCGCTTCCACCATGCCATGAACGAATCGCGCGAGCGCGTCGGGAACAGCTTGACGGCCAGCCATGCCGCCAGCACCAGCACCACGAAGGCGGCCAGCAGCACGCCCTTGTAGCCCTGCCACAGCATCGACCCCACTTCCTTCGGGTTGAGCAGATAGATGAAGTACAGGCGGTTCGGACGCGTATCGTATTCAGCGATGAATTGCGGCGTGGAGACTTCCAGCAGCACATACAGCATCCACCAGATGCGGAACCACCACGCGGTGATGCGGGCCGCCAACGGCCGGTGTCCGAACCAGGGCGAAAACACGGCCGGCAGCGCGATCACCATCGACAGCAGGCACACGTCGATGCGCAATCCACCGAACAGAACGGGCCACAGGCCGCCTGCGGCCTGCACGCGATCCCACATCCAGAATGACAGCCCCAGACGCGACAGCGTCAGCATCACCAGGACGGCAACGATGAACCGGAGTGTCAGGCGGCGCATGCGACGGCCCTCCCCGGGCGGCGCGGGTCCGCCTGTTCAGATGAAAAAATCCTGCTGGGTGTGCCGAGCAAAGCCATGCCGCCTCGTTGACCTGAAATGAAAACGGGCCAAGGTTAACGCGGTTTGGCAGGCGTCGGCAGTGAATGTCGTCGCCGTCAAACGTTGTACGACATCATATTTCAAATAGAGGGACGCGGTGCACAGCTTCCCGCTGCGTACAGCCGCCTGCTATTGCGCGCGGCGCAGGCGTTCGCGGCTATTGCTCAGATGCGTGCGCATGGCGGCGCGGGCGCTTTCGGCATCCTGGCGCATGATCGCGCTGTAGATGTCTTCGTGTTCAAGATTCACGCGCGCCAGATACGCCGCGCGGTCTTCGTGCGCGAACTTGGCCGAATTGATGCGGGTGCGCGGAATGATGGCGGAACCCAGGTGCGACATGAGGTCCGCGAAGTAGCGGTTGTCGGTGGATTGCGCCACCAGCAGATGGAACTGGAAATCCGGTGTGATCGTGTCGCCGCCGGTTTCCAACGCGCTGCGGAACAGGTCCAACGCACGGCGCATTTCCTGCAACTGCACATCGCTGCGGCGGATGGCGGCCAGGCCGGCTGCCTCGCTTTCCAGGCAGATGCGCAATTCCAGCAGCACCAGCACATCGCGTACCGTGGCGATGTCGGCAGGATCGACGCGAAAATCGCCGCCTCCGCTGGGTTCCAGCGCATACGTGCCGACGCCGTGATGCGTTTCCACCAAGCCCGACGCCTGCAGACGGGACAGTGCCTCGCGCACGACGGTGCGGCTGACGCCGAACTGACGCATGATTTCGGATTCGGTGGGGAGCTTGTCGCCAGGGCGGATATCGCCGCTTCGGATGCGTTCGGAGATATTTTCAACCAGGCCCTGGGCCAGGTTCCGGGGACGACGCTGCGGCAAGACGGGGGTATCGACAGGAGCGTTCATCAGGGATTATCCGAAGGCGGTTGCGCAAAGCTTGACGCTGAAATTTGGCGCTCATTATACTTTGCTCAAGTTGTACGATAACGTACCAGATAAGTCCACTCCCCCGCGCCATCCACCGAGCATTGCGCCATGAGCCGAACTGTCAACAACACGCCTGCCACGTTTCGCTGTCATCGTTTGTTATTGACCGGCGCCGCCGGCAACCTCGGCCAAGTGCTGCGGCCCCGGTTAAAGGCCCATGCGGACGTGTTGCGCGTTTCCGACCTGGCCGAGGTGGGCCCCGCCGCCCCCGGTGAAGAGGCGCTGCCCTGCGACCTGGCCGACGCCGCTGCCGTGTCCCGGCTGGTTCAGGGGGTCGACGCCATCGTTCACCTGGGCGGCGTGTCGGTAGAGCGGCCCTTCGAAGAGATACTGCCCGCCAACATCCAGGGCGTCTACAACCTGTTCGAGGCCGCCCGCCTCCACGGCGTGCGACGCGTGGTGTTCGCCAGTTCAAACCACGTCATCGGTTTCTACGAGCAGGGCAAGCAGCTGGACGCGGACGTGCCCTTGCGTCCCGACGGCTATTACGGCCTGAGCAAGGCCTACGGCGAAAACCTGTCACGCTTCTATTTCGACCGCTACGGCATCGAAACCGTGTGCCTGCGCATCGGCTCGTCGTTCCCGGAGCCCAAGGACCGCCGCATGATGGTCACCTGGCTCAGCTACGACGACCTGACCGACCTGGTCACCCGTGCGCTGTTCACGCCGGATGTCGGCCATCTGATCGTCTACGGCGCGTCGGCTAACCGCGACAGCTGGTGGAGCGACGACGCCGCCCGCGTATTGGGGTTCGTCCCCAAGGACTCCTCCGAGCGTTTCCGCGCGCAGGTCGAAGCGCAGGCCCCGTTGCCGGCCGATGATCCCGCCGCCCGCTATCAGGGCGGCGCGTTCGTCAAGGCAGGCCCCTTTCCTTTTCCGGCCGAGTAACTGCCACCATGTCCGCCACTGCCGAACGTATCGGGACCATGTTGTGCGGCGTAGGAGAAAGCCCGGTCTGGCGCGTTGCCGATCAGACGTTCACCTGGACCGACATCCCTGGCAAGACCTTGTGGCGCTGGTCGCCGGCAAGCGGCGGCATCACGCAATGGGCGCTGCCGCAGATGGCAGGATGCCTTGCGATGCGCGGCCCAGGCTGGCTGCTGGCGATGGAAGACGGCCTGTACGCCTGCGATGCGCTGCAGGCGGGCGCTCCCTGTGAACCCCGGTTGCTGGCCACCGTCCCGCACGCGGCGCCCGGCATGCGGTTCAATGATGGCCGTTGCGACCGGCAAGGCCGTTTCCTGGCGGGCACGATGGTCATGGACATGAGTCTGGCGCAGCCCGCCGGCAAGCTGTACCGCTACGACGCGCACGGCGTGGCGGTGCTGCTGGACGATCTGATCGTGCCCAACGGCACGGCCTTCAGCCCGGACGGCCGGACGATGTATCTGTCGGACTCCCATCCTACGCGTGGCGCGGTCTGGGCGTTCGACTACGACATCGATACCGGCACGCCGCATAACCGCCGGCTCTTCATCGCCGCCTTGCCCGCCGGCCGTCCGGACGGCGCGGCAGTGGACACGGACGGCGGCTACTGGATCTGCGGCAACGACGCCGGGCGCATCTACCGCTACACGCCCGACGGCAGGCTGGATCGGACCCTCGCCGTTCCCGCCGCCAAGATCGCGATGTGCGCCTTCGGCGGCGCCGCGATGGACACCTTGCTCGTCACCTCGATCCGCCCTCCCTCAGCCGCGCCCGGCTCCCTGGAAGGCGCCGTGTTCGCCCTGCGCCCCGGCGCGCAGGGGCTGGAGGAAACCGCAAGCGCCGGTTAGCACCCGATCGGGGCACGCGCCTGCGCGCCCCATGCCAGGTAGTAAGCAGGTCCGTACCTATCAAAGAGCTTCGAGGCCGTCCCGGCCCTTGACCAAACGCCATACTCCAACCGGAGGTAGACATGCTGCGCCCCACCCTGACCCGCGCCATTTTGGCGGCGGCTGCCTTGCTGACCCTGATTCCCGCCACCCATGCCGCCGAGCTGCGCTCTGCCGACATCCATCCCGACGACTACCCCACCGTGCTGGCCGTGCGCCAGTTCGGCGAACTGGTCAAGCAACGCACCAACGGCCGCATCACGGTCAAGGTGTACGCCGGCGGCGCGCTGGGCAACGAAGACGATTCGATCGAACAGGTGAAACTGGGCGCCCTGGCCATGGCACGCGTCTCCAGCGCCGCCATGCACAATATCTGCCAGACCACCCGCGTACCCTCACTGCCCTTCCTGTTCCGCTCCAAGGAGCATCTGCACAAGGTGCTGGACAGCGAGATTGGCGACCAGATCCTGCGCTCGTGCGAAGGTGCAGGCTTCGTGGGCCTGGCGTGGTACGACAGCGGTGCGCGTTCGATGTACACGCGCAACAAGCCGATCAAGACCCTGGCCGACGCGAAAGGACAGAAGATCCGCGTGCAGCAATCGGACCTGTCCGTCGCCATGGTCGAAGCGATGGGCGGCAACGCCACGCCAATGCCGATGGGCGAGGTCTACACGTCGCTGAAGACGGGGCTGGTGGATGCCGCCGAAAACAACTTCCCCAGCTACGAAAGCGCGCATCACTACGAAGTCGCCAAGTACTACGCGATGACGGAACACACGATGACGCCCGAGATCCTGATCTTCTCCAAGCGCCAATGGGACAAGCTGCCGCCCGAGGACCAGAAGATCTTGCGCGAAGCCGCTCGTGAATCCGTGCCGTTCATGCGCAAGCTGTGGGACGAACGCGAGCAGAAGTCCCGGTCCGTGGTCGAGCGCGCCGGTTCGCAGATCGTGGAGGTGGACAAGGCCTCGTTCCAGAACGCGATGAAACCCGTGTACGAGCGCTTCGTCACCACGCCGGAAATGAAAGACCTGGTCGCCAAGATCCAGGCCGTCCAGTGAGGGCATCATGTTGGCCACACCCACGAATGAAACAGATGTCGGTGCGGGGGGCCGGGCGCAAGCCCTGGCTGCCCCGCTGGATGCCTATACCCGCGGCTGCGCGGCGCTGGCGCGGGCCTGCATGTGGACGAGCGTGTTCGGGCTGATCTGCCTGATCGTTGCGGTCACCTTGCAGATCGTCGGCCGCCACGTGCTCAACAGCACGCCGACCTGGGCCGAAAGCCTGGCGCTCTTGCTGGTGCTGTACGTGACGATGCTGGGCGCCGCCGTCGGCGTACGCGACGCGGGCCACATCGGCTTCGAATCGCTGCTGGACGCGCTGCCCCCAGCCGGCCAGCGCCGGCTGCGGATCTTCATCCATCTGCTGGTGCTGCTGTTCGGCGTGCTGATGGCATGGAACTGCGGCGTGCTGGCGGAATCCGTCGCGGCCTACAAGATCCCCAACCTGGGGATATCGAATGCCTGGAAGTACATCCCCGCAACCCTGTCGGGCACCTTGATCGCGCTCTTCTCCATCGAGCACATCATCGCCATCCTGCGCAACCATAAGGTGGTACCGGCATGGCGCTGACACTGCTTTCGTTTACGTTCATGGGGTTCCTGGTGATCGGCGTGCCGGTGGCCTTCGCCATCGGCCTGTCGTCCATCACCGCCATCATGGTCGAGGACCTGCCGCTGGCGGTGGCGTTCCAGCAGATGACCTCCGGCATGAACGCGTTCTCGTTCCTGGCCATTCCCTTCTTCATCTTCACGGGCGAACTCATGCTGTACGGCGGCATTGCCGACCGCATCGTCGCGTTCGCCAAGTCGCTGGTGGGGCACGTGCGCGGGGGGCTGGGCATGTCCAACGTCGTGGCCTGCACGCTGTTCGGCGGCGTGTCGGGCTCGCCCGTGGCGGACGTGTCGGCGATGGGATCGGTGATGATCCCGATGATGAAGCGCGAGGGCTATCACGCGGACTATGCGGTGAACGTCACGACGCACGCCGCGCTCGTCGGCGCGCTGATGCCTACCAGCCACAACATCATCATCTACACGCTGGCAGCGGGCGGCAAGGTGTCGATTGCGGCGCTGATCGCGGCCGGCGTCGTGCCAGCGGTGATCCTGACCTTGTGCAATCTGGCGGCGGCCTACTTCGTGGCGCGCAGCCGGGGCTATCCGGCGGGCACCTTCCCGGGCTGGCACATCGTCTTGCGTTCGCTGATCGCGGCAGCACCCGGATTGTTCGTGGTGGTGCTGATCATCACCGGGATCCTGAGCGGGGTCTTCACCGCGACGGAATCCGCGGCGGTGGCGGTGCTGTACGCGCTGGCGCTGACGATCTTCGTCTACCGGTCGCTGACCTGGGACCAGTTCGTGCGGGCGGCCAGCAAGGCCGTCAAGACGACGGGCGTCGTATTGCTGCTGATCGGCATTTCGGCCACCTTCGGCTACCTGATCAGCTTCTACGGCGTGGCGGAAAAAACGGGCGAGCTGATGGCGTCGGTGTCGACCAGCCCGTGGGCCATCTTCCTGATGGTCAACGTCATCCTGTTCGTCCTGGGCACCTTCCTGGACATGGCCGCCACCATCCTGATCTGCACGCCGATATTCCTGCCGATCTGCATGCAGTACGGCATGGGCCCGGTGCAATTCGGGATCGTCATGCTGCTGAACTGCGCCTTGGGGCTGAACACGCCCCCGGTTGGGACGACGCAGTTCGTCGGCTGCGCGATCGGTGGCGTCTCGGTGGGCACCGTCATGCGCACGATCTGGCCCTTCTACGGCGCCTTGCTGGCGGCGTTGGCGCTGGTGACCTACGTGCCGGCGTTTTCGCTGTGGTTGCCCGGCGTGCTGCTCAACTGATCGTGCGCCTTGTGGGACGCGCGCCGCGCGCGGGGCCGTCCCACAATCACCGGATAGAAGAACAGCGCGGCTAGAAACCACAGCAGCGCCGCCGACCAGAGTGTCTGGCTCAGGAAGTGGGCGCCCTGCAGAATGCGCACCACCGAAAACCCGACCCCGGCGGCCACGCCCACGGCCAGCCCCCACCAGCGCCAGGCGGGCCGGTCAAGCGCCCAACCGGCGAAGTACAGCGTCAGCATCGAATAGCCCGCACCCGCATGGCCGCTGGGCATTGCCCCTCCGGAGCGCTCGCGCACCCAGGTCCACCAGTGCAGCGGATACGGGGTATAGCCGCCCAAGGTTTCCAGATCGTAGGGGCGTGGCAGGGTCGTGTAGTGCTTGAGCTGGTTCACCGCCACCTGACCCATCAGGCAGGTCGCCGCCAGGGCCAGCGCCGGCCCGCGCCATGGCCGCCAGGCAGGGATGCGGAAGCTGGCCGCGACGACGCCGACGGCCGCCAGGGCGACGCCGATCGGCAGGGCCAGCACCATGCGGTGCCCCACCAGATCCAGCCAGCGGTTCACGTGCAGGGGGAAATCATCCAGGGCCGGATCGAACAGCGCACGGGCAATGCGCAGATCCATGCCCGAGGCATTGGCCCACCAGGCCAGGCAGGCAAGCACCAGCGTCACGCCGATCAGCTGACTGCAGAGGTACCAGACGGGCGTCGGCGCGCGCGCCGCAGGCAGCAAAGGGGACGACATGGGTCGATAGACCAGGGACGCATCGGACAAGCGAAGAGCTTAGTGCGCCGATAGTCGAAATTTCGTCAAATCCGGCCCTGTTCCGCGGATGCGACATCGCCGGCAGAATCGGCGACGGCGGCGTCGAACCGCAGGGAGAATCGCGTCCCCCGCAACCCCGGTTCGCGGGATGACTCGACCGTCAGCGACCAGCCTTGCATGTCGCAGACCCGCTTGGCGATCGCCAGCCCCAGGCCGCGGGCGGTTTCGTCGCGGTCGCCTGCGTTGGAATCCCGCATCCGTCCGCTGTAGTAGCGGCGGAACAGGAAGGGCAAATCGTCGGCGGCAATCCCCTTGCCGTCGTCGCTCAGCTCCAGCACGCCTGGCGCGCTGAATCGGGTCGTCAGCGTGGCCGGCGCGGCATGCTCCACCGCATTGCGCACCAGGTTGCGCAGCACGGTCAGGAGCGCATAGCGATCCAGCGTCAGGATATGGCCGGGCGGGATCTGGTTATCCAGGCGCAGCTCGGCGTGCCCGGCCTGAGCCTCGTAGCCGCGCCAGGCGTCTTCCATACACTCGGCGACGTCCACGGGCGCCGGCGGCAGCAGTTGGTCACGCGCCATCGCCCGGGCGCTCTCCAGGCACACGATCACGTCATCCACGTTATCCACAACGCGGGTCAGGCGTTGGCGTTGATCCGGCGTCAACGCCTGGGTCAGCAGCATCAACTCGCTGTCGGAACGGATCGCCGCCAGCGGCGTGCGGACCTCGTGGCTGAGGTTGCCCGCAAACTCCCGTTCACGGGCGATCGATCGGTCGACCTGGTTCTGCACCCGGTTGAACGCCTCGATCAGCCGGCCGGCCTCGTCGTCGCGGGTAACCGCCATGTCAGGCGATCCCGGCGCCCAAGTCGCCAAGCGGTCGGTCAGGTCCAGCAAGGGCCCCACGGCCACCGCCGCCACCCGCCGCGACAGCGCGTAGGCACCGATCACGCAAATGGCGCCGACCCCCAGCACGATCAGGCCGAAGTCGTGCACACGCTCTTCATTGTCGGTCGCGTCATACAGCAGGTAGACCTTGCCCCGGCCCGTTTCGGCCACCATCACGTGCCAGGTATAGGCGCCCGGCTCGATCAGGTGCAGCCCGCTGTCCAGCCCCAGCACTTCGTCGGGAATGCCGGCCGGGCGCTGGCCGTCCACACTCATCCAGGCCCGCATGGAGCCGCCCAGCTCGCGTGCCCCCTGGCGCGGCATGAACTCGTCGCTGGCGCGCGCGTGCTGGACCAGCCGGTCCATTTCCGTGTTGAGGATGTCGTTGACCAGGTCGTCTTCCATCTGGTCGAAGGTCAAATAGGCCAGCAACGCCAGCGCCGTCACGAACAGCGCGACCGTGCCCGTCAGCGCCCACACCACCCGCTGGGTCAATGTGCCGCTGGCCGCGCGTGTCATGGCGCGTCCCCGGTCGGCACCAGCCGCCAGCCGGTGCCATGCATGGTCTCGATGCCGTCGAACCCGGCATCGGTCAGGGCGCGGCGCAGCAGGTGGACCTGGCTGCGCAGCGCGTCCGAGGACGGAGGTTCGTTGCCCCACAACAGGGACTCCAGCTCTTCGCGCGCCACCACCCTGCCCGGATCGCGCATCAGCGCTTCCATGATCAGGCCGGCCTTGCGCGTCAGGTGCACGGGGGTGCCGTTGACCGATACGCTGCGACTGCGCGTGTCGTATTGCAGCGGGCCGAACTGGCGCACCGTATCCACCGTCGACCCTTTGGCGCGCTGGATCAGGGCTAGCAGGCGGGCTTCGACTTCCAGCAAGGCGAAAGGCTTGGTCAGATAGTCGTCCGCGCCGTGCGAAAAACCTGCCAGCTTGTCTTCAAGGCTGTCGCGCGCCGTCAACATCAGGACCGGCACGGACACCCGCATGTCGTTGCGCAAGGCGTGCAGCACGGCGTTGCCGTCCATGCCCGGCAGGCCGATGTCCAGGATCACCGCGTCGAAGCGTTGCTCCTTCATGCGTTCCAGCGCCGCGTGGCCGGTATAGGCCACGTCCGGCAGGAATCCGCGCGCCTCCAGGAAGGTGTACAGGTTGCCGGCGATGATGTGATCGTCTTCAACGATCAGGATCCGGTTATTCGCACCCGCCGCGGGGCTGACTGCCATGGATGAAGCTCCCTGTTGGAAGTAAGGTCGGGTCTGCGCCCGGGTGTCTCAGGTTTGCAGCACCTTGCCCGGGTTCATCAGCCCTTGCGGATCCAGCGCGCGCTTGATCCGCCGCATCAACGCCAGTTCGACGGCACTCTTGTAGCGCGGCAGTTCGTCGCGCTTGAGTTGGCCGACGCCGTGCTCGGCGCTGATGGAGCCGCTGTGCGCATGCACGCTGTCATGCACCACGCCATAGATCTCGCTTTGCAGGGCCAGCAGTTCGCTTTCGGTCTGGCCGGGCGCGTTGGCCACGTTGTAATGCAGGTTGCCGTCGCCCAGATGGCCGAAGATCACATGGCGCACGCCGGGAAAGCGCGCTTGCAGCAAGGCGTTGGTCTTGTGCACGAAGCCCGCGATGGACGAAATGGGGATGGACACGTCATGCTTGACCGACTTGCCCAGCTCGGCTTCGGCCAGCGGAATGCTCTCGCGCAGGTGCCACAGCGCCTTGCTTTGCGCGACGTTGGCGGCAATCGCGGCGTCGTTGACCAGGCCCGCATCGATGGCATCGCCCAGCACGGCCTCGAAACGGTCGCGCGCATGCGCCTCGCTTTCGCTGTCGGACAGTTCAAGCAGCGCGAACCACGGCGATTCGGCCGACGCGCCTTCAAAAGGCAGGCGCTGCTGCGGAAACAGGCGCACGACGGCTTGCAGGCAAGCGCCGCTCATGAGTTCGAAGCCGGTCAGCGCGGCGCCAAAGCCCGAACGCGCACGCGACAGCACATCCACGGCCTGGTCGATCGTGTCCAGCGTCAACAGCGCGGTACACGAGGCTACCGGCCGCGGGAACAGCTTCAGCGTGGCGGCCGTGATGATGCCCAACGTTCCCTCGCTGCCGATGTACAGGTCGCGCAAGTCATAGCCGGTGTTGTCCTTGCGCAAGCCGCGCAGGCCGTTCCAGATTTCGCCTTCGGCCGTTACCACTTCCAGGCCCAGCGTCAGGTCGCGCGTGTTGCCGTAGCGCAGCACCTGGGTGCCGCCAGCGTTGGTGGCCAGGTTGCCGCCAATCGTGCAGCTGCCTTCGGCCGCAAGGCTGAGCGGGAACAGCCGGTTGGCCGCCGCGGCGGCTTCCTGGACGGCCTGCAGGATGCAGCCCGCTTCGACCGTGACGGTGTCATTGGCGGTATCCAGGTTGCGCACGGCGGTCAGGCGTGCCGTGGACAGCACCACGGCACGGCCGGAATCGTCCGGGGTGGCGCCGCCGCACAAACCGGTATTGCCGCCTTGCGGCACGATGGGCACGCCATGATGCATGCACAGTTTCACGGCGGCGGCGACTTCCTCGGTCGAACCGGGCCGGATCACCGCCAGCGCCGTGCCGCGGTAGCGCCGGCGCCAGTCCTGCACATAAGAGTCGGCGTCCGCACCGGTCAGCACGTGGGAGAACCCCAGCAGGGACTGTAGATCGCTCAGCAAAGTCATAGGCGCCGCACAAGAAAGGCCTGGTATCGCCCAGGCGCAGGTCAAGGGATGTGCGGATATTGTAGGGGTGGAATCGCCCCGGCCGAAGCCGCCCTAGCCGACCGCCTGATCCAGCCGCGTGCCGGTCAGCCCGGAGCAGTACGCCCGGGACGCGATGCGGTTCATCAGGAAAGCGCGGTCGACGCCCGCCGGCCCCGGCATTTCGGACAGGGCGCGGTAGGCCCGACGCAAGGCCTCTCCACGCGTCGCGCCGCATACCAGCAGGCGCGTGCAAGGCAGGCGGCGGTCCACGCAGCCATCGATGCGCATTTCCAGCGCATGGGCGGCGTCGGGGTCATGGCCGGCAAAGGGCGCACCCGCGGCGTTCGGCTGCGCCTGCGCGCCCGTCACCCGGAACACGCCGCTGCGGTCATCCAGCGAAAAGGCCACGGTGCCCATCCCCTCCCAACCGCGGTCCCGGGCGACATCGGCGGCAATGAGGCGCAGCGCGGCTTCGACGGAAGCCGGCAGGTGCGGCGCCGGACATTCGGCGATCAGCACCCGGGCCTCGCGCCAGACGCAGCGTTCCCAGGCGCGGCCGGTGGCCAATTCGCCGGTTTCAGAGACGAAAACATGGATATCAAGCCGGCGCTCGCGGCCTGCGGCCGGCCCGGCGTAGTCCGTGGGGGGGCCTCGCCTGCTGCTGGCTCCCCTTGACGACATGACAGTAGAAACTTTGGCACCCATGGCCCCTCCCGGTCTTTCTGCTTGCATAGCAAGCGTATCACCTTCGGATGACGAGCAATTTCCATGCCACGCGGCGCCCTCTGGCAAAGGCGCTTTCGGCCGACTTGGCGGGCGCACCGGATCAAGGCGGGCCACGCCCGCCGTGCACCAAATCAGGGCGCTCGCCAACCCTTAAGACGCCCTACACCGCCCGCCGGATGAGGCCCACCCCGCCAATGGAGGATAATTCGAGCTTGACCCCCTAGCCAGGCGGGTTTTGATGCGCGGGTATACCATGACACCCCGTCAGAATCCGTGCTGTAACACCCCTATCAAGGAATCGTCGTGGGCAATCACAACACGCAGTTTCCCGCCTCTGTCTTCAAGGCCTATGACATTCGCGGCACCGTGCCCGACCTGATCGACGCCACGTTCGCGCGTGCGTTGGGCGGCGCCCTGGCTGCCCGCGCGCGCGCCGAGGGCGTGCAGACACTGGTCGTGGGCCGCGACGGTCGCCTGAGCAGCCCGATGCTGTCGACGGCGCTACAGGAAGGCGTGCTGGAAGGCGGCGTGGATACGCTGGATATCGGGATGGTTCCCACCCCCCTGGTCTATTTCGCCACCCACATCATGCAGTGCGGCTCGGGCGTGGCCATCACGGGCAGCCACAATCCGCCCAAGTACAACGGTTTCAAGATGATGATGGGCGGGCGCGCCCTGTACGGCGATGACGTCCAGGCCCTGAGCGCCGCGATGAACGGTCCCGCACAGGCGCCGGCCGAGCGCGCGGGCGTGCGCCGCCAATTGGATCTGGTCGCGGCCTACATCGCGCGCGTGGCGTCCGGCGTCAAACTGGCGCGCCCCATGAAGATCGCGATCGACTGCGGCAACGGCGTCGCCGGCGCGGTCGCGCCCCAATTGTTCCGGGCGCTGGGCTGCGAGGTCACGGAACTGTTCTGCGAGGTCGACGGCACCTTCCCCAATCACCACCCCGACCCCGCCGAGCCCAAGAACCTGCAGGACCTGATCAAGTGCGTCGCGGAATCCGACTGCGAACTGGGCCTGGCCTTTGACGGCGACGGCGACCGCCTGGGCGTGGTCACGAAATCCGGCCAGATCATCTGGCCTGACCGCCAACTGGTGCTCTTTGCCCGCGACGTGCTGGAACGCAACCCCGGCGCCACCATCATCTATGACGTGAAGTGCAGCCGCCATGTCGGCCTGTCCGTCGAAGCCGCGGGCGGCGTGCCACTGATGTGGAAGACCGGCCACTCGCTGGTCAAGGCAAAACTGGCCGAAACCGGCGCGCCGCTGGCTGGCGAAATGAGCGGCCACATCTTCTTCAAGGAACGCTGGTACGGCTTTGACGACGGCCTGTACACCGGCGCCCGCCTGCTGGAGATCGTGTCGCGATTCGCCGACGCCTGCGCGCCGCTCGAAGCCCTGCCGCAAGACGTGTCCACGCCCGAACTGAAGCTGGAAATGGAAGAAGGCCAGCCCTTCACCCTGGTCCAGGCGTTGCAGGACCAGGGCCAATTCCCTGATGCCCGCCGTGTGATCACCATCGACGGCGTGCGCGCGGAGTACGCCGACGGCTTCGGCCTGGCCCGCCCATCCAACACCACGCCCGTCGTCGTGCTGCGTTTTGAAGCACAGACCGCCGAAGCGCTGCAGCGCATCCAAGCCGACTTCCGCCGCGAACTGGGCAAGCTCGCACCAGAAGCCAAACTGCCTTTCTGAATCGCCTATGTCACTTCCCAACAGCCCGGTCTGGCAACAATTCACCACAGCAGCGAATACTGCGTCGCGGCGCGGCGAGCAATTGCGGCTGATCAATGCCCCGGGGCTGCGGCTGGACTTGAGCGCGCAAGCGCATTCCCCCGCCCTGCAGGAAGCCTCGGCGGCGTTGCTGGCGCAGCAGGGCTTTGACGCCGCCCGCGCCACGCTGTTCGACGGCGGCAACGCCAACTGGACCGAAGGGCGCGCCGCCTGGCATACGGCGCTGCGCGCGCCGCAACCGCCTGCGGCCGTAGCCGCGGCGGTGTCGGCAGAGCGTGAACGCCTGCGCGAATTCGTGCGCGAAGCCGACAAGGCGGACCGCTACGGCTATGTGCTGCACCTGGGCATCGGCGGCAGCGACTGGGGCCCGCGCCTGGTGACGCGCGCCCTGCGTCATGGCGGCGCCAAGCGGGAAGTCCGCTTTGCCTCCAACGTGGATTCGCACTCCGTCGCCGACGCGATGAGCCGCTTGGATCCGCACGACACGCTCGTCATCGTGGCTTCGAAATCCTTCACCACGACCGAGCCGCTGGCCAATGCGGAAGTCGCGATGAACTGGCTGCGCGAAGCCGGCGTGGCCGATCCGATCAAGCAGGTCGTGGCGATCACCGCCAACGTCGAAGCCGCGTTGAACCTGGGCATCCTGCCCGATCACATTTTCCAGATCTGGGATTGGGTCGGCGGCCGCTACTCGCTCTGGTCGGCCATCGGCCTGCCGATCGCGCTGGCGCTGGGCACGGACGCGTTCGACCAGTTGCTGGCCGGCGCGGCGGCCATGGACGAGCATTTCCGCACCGCACCGATCGCGGAGAACGCGCCAGTGCAACTGGCGTTGGCAGGCGTAGTCAACCGCAGCGTATTGGGCTATGACTCGCTGGTGATCGCGCCCTACGACTCGCGGCTTTACCACATCGTGCCGTGGGCGCAGCAGCTGGAGATGGAATCTCTGGGTAAAGTCGCCACCGCCGACGGCAGCCCCGCGGGCGTGCCGACCGGCGCCGCGATCTGGGGGATGTCAGGCACCGACTGCCAGCACACGTTCTTCCAGTGGCTGCACCAGGACACCATGGGCGCGCCCGTGGACTTCATCCTGTGCGAACAGCCCGACCACGCCTATGCGCGCCACCACGAACTGCTGATCGCCAATTGCCTGGCGCAACGTTCCGCGCTGCTGCGCGGCAAATCGTTTGACGAGGCGCTGGCGGAAACGTCGGCCACTGAAAGCGATCCGGTCCGCGCGCGCGTGCTGGCGCAGCACCGCGTGCACCCGGGCGGGCGACCGTCATCGTTGATCGTGCTGCCGCGCCTGGAGGCCTATACGCTGGGTGCGCTGCTGGCGCTCTACGAGCACAAGGTGTTCGTGCAGGGCGTGATCTGGGGCATCAACCCGTTCGACCAATGGGGCGTGGAGTTCGGCAAGGTGCTGGCCAAGAACATCATGCGCGAACTGGACTCCCCGCAATCCAGCCAACAGGATCCTTCCACCCGATTCTGGATCGACGCGATCGCGCGCCGCCACTAGCCCGGCGCGGCTGGGCGCCGTCAGGCGCTCAGCGCGTCGTATAGGGCGACGTGGATGCTGGCAACGCGTTCGATATTGAATTCGCGTTCGGCCAGCGCCCTTCCCGCAGCGCCCATCACCTGCCGCAGCGCCGGATCTTCCGCCAGACGGGCGATCGCATCCGCCAAGGCCTGCGCATCGCGCACCGGCACCAGTAACCCGGTTTCGCCGGGTTCGATCGCGTCCCGGCAACCCGGCACGTCGGTCGTCACGACCGCGCGCGCGCACGCAGCCGCTTCGATCAATGACTTGGGCAGGCCTTCCCGGTAAGACGGCAGGACGGCGATGTGAGAGGCCGCGTACAGCGCCGCCACATCCGAACGTTCGCCCAGCGCCTGGACCGCCCCGTCGCGTTGCCAGGCATCCACCTCGCTCTGCGTCGCCGACGCGGGGTTGCCGGCATCCACCCCGCCCACCAACTGCATCGTCACCGGCAAACCGCGCTGGCGCAGGATGCCTGCGGCCTGCACAAACTCCTGCACGCCCTTGTCGCGCAGCAGGCGGGCCACCATCGTGACCACGACCGGCGGCGCCGGCGGCTCGGGCAACGCGCGATAGGCATCCAGATCCACGCCCGCGCCGCGGATCATGACGACCTGCTCATCGCGCACTGCGCCCAGCGATTTGAGCAGGTCGCGGTCGTTGGCGTTCTGGAAGATCACGCGGCTGTTCGGGTGGCCCAGAGCAATCCGGTACAGCCTTGCCACCACCGAACGCACCAGCCGCATCTTCAGCGAATTGGACAGGAACACGAAGCCCAATCCTGAAATGGCCGCCACCATGCCGCGCACGCGAGCCAGGCGCGCGGCGATGCCACCGTAGAGCACGGGCTTGATGGTGACCAGGTGCACCACATCGGGCCGCACGCGGCGGAACAGGCGCACCAAAGCCAGCAAGGTTCCCAGTTCCTGCAAAGGATGCTTGCCGCTGCGCGTCATGGGGATGGCGTGGTGCGTCATGCCAAGGGCCTGGATCTCGGCCACCGCGGGGCCGTCCATCGTGGCCACATGCACGTCATAGCCGGCACGCTGCGCAGCCAGCGCCACCGGCACCCGGTGCGACATGAAGAACGCGGGGTTATTGACGACGAACATCAAGCGGCGGCCGGCGCTCATGCCTGGACTCCAGAAATACGGCGCCATACGGCGAGGTAACGTTGCACCATGCGGGCAAGATCAAAGTTTTCCAGCACGCGGGCGCGGCCGGCCTCGCCCGCCCGACCGCTGCCGCGCGCAGCCACGTCGCACAAGGCGGTCTCGATGCCGCGCGCCAGCGCCTCGGCCTGTTCAGGCGGCACCACGATGCCGGTATCGCCGACGATATAGGCGGCGTCGCCCACGTCGGTCACGACGCAATAGACGCCGCAAGCCATGGCCTCGGCGACCACGTTGGGAAACCCTTCCGCGCAGCTGGACAGCACATGCAGGTCCAGCCCGTTCATCACGGCTGGCACGTCGTCGCTGGGGCCTGCCAGGATCACGCGCTCGCGCAGGTCCAGCTTGTCGATCAGCGCGGCCAGTTCGGCGTTGTCCGGCGCCATGCCGCGCCCGACCAGCACACATCGCAACCCGGCATCGCGGCCGTCACGCACCAAGGCGGCCACGGCGCGCAGCAGGTTGGCATGGTCTTTGAGTGGGTCCCAACGGGCCACGCAACCGATCACCGGCGCATCCTCGGACAGGCCCCATTGCGCGCGAACGCGTGCCCGGGCCTGGGCGTCGGGCGCATAACGCGACAGGTCATAGCCGTTGGAGATCACCACCATCCGATCGCGCCGGTAGCCTTTTTCCGCGTGGCGTTCCGCTGCGTTCTGCGCCGCGCAGACAATGGCGCGCGGCACGCTGCCCGACAGCAGCGCGCAGGCACGCAGAACCAGGCGCGCTGAACGACTGCTGCGCTCCAGATGCGCGCCGGAATTGCGGATGCCCCAAGCGATGGCCCGCACGCCAGCCAGGCGGGCAGCCAAACCGCCGATCAGGTCGGCGTGGTACATCCAGGTCTGCACGGCGTCGGGACGCGCGCTGGCAATCAAGCGGCGCAAGGCCAGAAAGCCGCCCAGGCTGACTCGCCCCCGCTTCATGCCCAGCGCGTGCACGGCAACGCCGGCCGCACGCAGGCGCTCGCCGTAAATGCCCTCGTCGGTCAGCGACACCACACTGTGCGTCACGCCGGGTTCGGGATACGTCGCCAGGCGCAGCAGCACGGATTCCGCGCCACCCTGCCCCAGGCCCGTGATGACGTGCAGGATGCGCATTGCGGGGGTGCTCATCGCCCCTCCTGCACCGCTTCGAACAGTTCATCCCACTCCGACAGCACACTGGCCAACGCATAACGATGGCGCACCGCCGTCGCGCCGCGTTCGCCCAACTGCCGGCGCAAGGACAAGTCGCCCATCACGCGCTGCAAGGCGTCGCGCAACGCATCGCGGTCGCCTGCCGGCACCAGCAAGGCGTCCTGGCCGTCGCGCGTCATCTCGCGCGGGCCGCTGGGGCAATCGAAGGCCACGCAAGGCAGGCCCAGCGACATGGCTTCCAGGAGAACATTGGGAAAGCCCTCGACCAGCGAACTCAACACGAAGGCTTGCCCGCGCGCCAGCTCGTCCCACGGCGTTTCCGTGCGGCCCGGCAAACTGATCCGCGATTCCAGGCCCAGCCGGGCGATCTGTGCTTCCAGCGCGGCGCGCTCGGGGCCTTCGCCCCAGATCCGCAGGTTCCAATCCGGATTCGACGGCGCCAATTGCGCGAAGACATCGATCAGCAGATCGAATTGCTTGTCAGAGACCAGGCGGCCCATCGCCAACAGTTCACGCGGACCGTCGTCTTCGCGTTGCAACACGCGGGGCGCATCCAGCAAGGGCGCAGGCAAGGGATTCGGGATGACGGCCAGACGCTTGATGCCCGGCACCTGACGCGAGAACGGGCCGGCGGTGTCTTCCGCCTGCACGGTCACCATGTCGGCGCGCGGGTACAGCAGGCGGCGCAGCTTGCGCCACACCGTGCCCGTCGTCGTCTCGGCGACCGGATTCGTCCGCTCGCAGACGATGAGCGGCACGCGCAAGCCTCGCGTGGCGAGGATGGCGGCCACATTGACGTTGGTCAGGAAGGACACCACCACATCGGGTTTGGTGTCGCGGATGTGCTTGCGCAAGGCCATCAAGCGCTTGAACGCGGCCATTGCCCCCGACTCCCGTGTGCCGGCGATATCTGCCAGCCATGCGAGTTCAACCTTGTCAGATAAGGGATAAAAGCACGTGCCCTTGGACGAATAGGTGGGCGTCAAGGTGACGGCGTCCCCGCGTTCGGCCCATGCGCTAACCAGCGTGGCAGCCACCCGTTCGGCGCCGCCCGCATGCATGGAACTGACCAGCATCAATATTCTCATTCGTCAAAGACTCCCAATAGATCCCCCTTGATCCGGTCCTGCGCGATAACGGTCCAGCCAGGCCTGCATCATCAGGACGCCCCACAAATGGCTGTCCCAATTGCGATGGCCCGACGTGTGTTCACGCCACTTGCGCAGGATGGGTTCCGGTTCGAACCAGCCTTCCTGACGCAGGCGCGTGGGGTCCAGCAATGCGTCCGCCCATTCCCGCAGCGGGCCGCGCAGCCAGGCGGCCAGCGGCACGGCAAAACCGCGCTTGGGGCGGTCTACCAGGGCCTGCGGCACATGGCGATGCAACACCTGGCGCAACAGCCACTTGCCCGTGTTGCCGCGCACCTTGTACTGGTGCGGCAGACTCCAGGCGAATTCATAGACGCGGTGGTCGATCAGCGGCACCCGCGTTTCCAGGCTGACCGCCATCGCGGCGCGGTCCACCTTGACCAGGATGTCGTCCGGCAGATAAGTAATCGTATCCAGCTTCATCATGGATTCGAAGGTGGAGCCCTGCATGGTCCGCGCAAATTCCGAGACCGGTTCCACGCCGCCCTTGACCACCTTGGTGGGGTCGGCCCAGTACGACACGAAGTGGCGATAGAAATCGCCGCGCGAATCGGTGCGCAGCAGCTCGCCCAGCTTGCCGACCTTGCCGCGCCAGGCGCCGCGCCCCGGAAGATGGGTGGATGCGGAAAGCAGCGCGCCCGCGGGCTTGCGCAGCAGCGAAGGAAAGCGCTCGCATTGCTGCCACCAGTTGTTCACTCGGAAATAGCGTGAATAGCCGCCGAAGAGTTCGTCGCCGCCATCGCCGGACAGCGCGACGGTAACGTGCTGCCGCGCCATTTTCGTGACGAGCGAGGTCGGGATCTGCGACGAATCGGCAAACGGTTCGTCGTACATGTCCGCCAGCGACGGCACCACGGCCAACGCGTCCTCGGCGGTCACGTAGAGCTCGGTATGGTCCGTGCCCAGGTGCGTGGCCACGGCTTTCGCGTGCTGCGCCTCGTCATAGCCCTTTTCGTGGAAGCCGATCGCGAAGGTGCGCACGGGCTTGGCGCTCTGCGCCTGCATCAGGGCCACGATAGTGGACGAATCGATGCCGCCCGACAGGAAGGCGCCCAGGCTCACATCGGCCAGCATCTGGCCGCCGACCGCCTTGGACAACACGCCTTCCAGCGCTTCGGTGGCCTGCGCGTCAGACTCGAACGTCAGCAGCGACTTGGCTGCGGCGTCCGCGGCGTCGCGCGCCGACCAGTACACGCGCGGCTCCGGCATGCGGCGGCTGCGGGTGTCGTCAGCGGTGAATTCGACCCAGGTCCCCGGCGGCAGCTTGGCGATGCCCTGGTAGATGGACTGGGGCGCCGGAATGTAGTTGTGCCGCATGAACGAAGCCAACGCATTGCGGTTCAGGTCGCGGCCAAAGCCCGGAATGGGCATGAGGCCCTTCAACTCGGAAGCGAACACCAGTTCGGCGCCGGAGTAGCCGTAGTACAGCGGCTTTTCGCCCATGCGGTCGCGCGCCAGCATCAGCTTGCGCGACGCGCGATCCCACAGCGCGATCGCGAACATGCCGACTGCGGCCTGCAAGGTCGCCTCGATGCCCAGCGCGGTGAAGCCCGCCAGCAGAGTTTCGGTGTCGGAATGCCCGCGCCAGGACGGCGCAAGCGCGGATTGCTCCAGCTGCTTGCGGATGTCCAGGTGGTTGTAGATCTCGCCGTTGAACACCATCACATAGCGGCCGCAGGCGGACGTCATGGGCTGGTGGCCGGCTTCGGTCAAGTCCAGGATCGCCAGGCGGACGTGCGCCAGGGCCAGTTCAGCCTCGGGGTCTTCCCAGAAACCGTTGCTGTCCGGCCCGCGGTGGCGGATACGGCGGCAGCTTTCGGCCAGCACGCGCTCCTTGTTTCCGACAGGGCCCCAAATTCCGACTATTCCACACATGATGAAGTTCTCGTGGTCACCGTAGCAACGGCGTGCCGCGCGGGCCTAACGGCCCGGTCCGCGCACGCCGTCAAAAAGTTCTTGCCATTGTTGCAGCACGCGCGTGGCCGAAAACCGGTCGCGCACGTCAGTCGCCGCCTGCGCCATGCGCTGGCGTGCGGCGTCATTGCCCATCACGTCGGCCAGCGCCTTGCAGAGCGCAGGCACGTCGCCATTGGGGCGGACCAGCACGCCGTCGATACCTTCGCGCACGATCTCGCGCGGGCCGGTATCGCAATCGAACGACACGGCGGCCAAGCCGCTGGCCATCGATTCAAGCAAGGTGTTGGACAGCCCTTCAAAGCGCGACGTCAGCACGTAGAGATCGGCACTGTCGTACCAATCGCCCACGTTGCCGGCGCGCCCGGGCATCGAAATGCGCGACGCCAGCCCGGCTTTGGCGACCTGCGCTTCGAGGGCGGCGCGCTCATCGCCTTCGCCCAGAATAACCAGATCCCAGTCCGGATGCGACGGCGCCAGCGTGGCGAACGCCTGGATCAGCAGGTCGAACCCCTTGTCCGCATGCAGCCGGCCGACCGCCAGCAAGCGCTTGCGGCCGTCGCCCGACACCGGGGTAAGCAACGGCTCGGCGCGCGGCAAAGGCCAGTGCACGGGGTTGGGGATGACTGCCAGCAGGGAGCCAGGCACGTGCTGTTCGATCCAGTCGGCGGTGCCGCGCGTCAATGCGACGACACGCGCGGCGCGCGGATAGGTCAACCGGCGCAAGCGCAGCCACAGGCCCGACAGGGTCTGCGACGGTGGATGCGTATGTTCGGTCGCGATCACGCGGCAACCCAGGCCGGAACTCGCCAGCACGGACAGCACGGACGCCGTGGTCATCATGCCCAGCACGATATCGGGGCGGAACGCCTTGATCACCCGACGCAACGCGCGCACGCGCTGCACATTGCTCCAGATGCCGCGCAAGCCCCCGCCCTCACCTGCAGTGTGCAGGACTTCGCGGCGAACGTTCGGGTGCAGGGCATAGACATCGCCGTCGGCGCTGGCCTGGGTCACCACCATCACCTCGCGCCCCATCTGCGCCCAATGGGCGCTCAGGTCGGCGGCAACGCGTTCAGCGCCGCCCCCATGCAACGAGTGGATGAACAGCAGGACGCGCAATGCACGGCCGGATTCGGCTTGGGACATTCAATCGGCCTCCTTGGGTTCGGCCTTGCGCATCGCCACCACCAGGTAGCAAGCGAAGGACAGCACATACATGAGGCTGGTTGCCAGCATGATGCCGGCCGCGCCCATCTTGGGCGCCAGCACGGTGTTCAACGCGGCTTTCAGCGCAAAATTGGCTACCGCGATGGCGGCCATGATGCGATAGCGGTTCTGGCTGGCCAGCAGTTGCACCAGGATCAGCACGCCGAAGTAGAACGGCAATTGCAGCAGGCCCCAGCGCAGCACGTGCGCGACGGCTTCGGTATTTTCCGCGGTAAAGGCACCGCGCTGGAACAGCACCGACACGCCCCAGGGTGCCAGCACCCAGCCGATCGCGACCGCCACGGCGCCCGCCCCCACCATCAGCACCGACCATTTCAGCGCCATGCTGCGTGCGCGGGCGGTATCGCCCCGGGCCTGCACGTCGGCCAGCACCGGCAGCGCGGCGCGGCCCACCGACACGGCGCCGATGCCCAGCAAGAGGGACAGCAGCCGGCTGGCGTAGCCCAGCGTCGCGTTCGCATTGGCGCCCAGGTTGGCGGCGGCGTATTGGTCCAGCGGGCCGACGAAGCTCATCGCCACCTGACCGATCAGCATCACGCCGGCGGCGCCCATCAATTCGGGCCAGTGCGGTGAACGCAGTGTCAGGCGCGGCGCGCCCCAGAACCCGCCATCCGCCCGCGCCGCCAGCCAGGCCAGCCAGACGGTCTGGATGGCATAGCCCACCAAGGTGCCCCACAGCAGCGGCCCGACGCCATCGGCGCTGACGGCCAGCATCACCCAGGCCAGCGTCGCCACGGCGGGCACGCTATCGAGCAACGTATTGACGTGGCGTTCATGCGCGCGCAGCCGCGCGGCGCTGATGCCGGCGATCAGCAGCAGCGCCGAAACCGGCGCAAAAGCGATGAGCAGGTCGCCCGTCATGCCGCGCACGCGTTCGGGCAATCCCTTGCCCAGCGCGTCCACCACATACGGCCAGGCGAACCAGGTGGCGATGGCCAGCGCAATGCCGGCCGCAGCCACCCAGCCCTGAAGTTCTTTGATGAATTGGTCGCGCTCGGCGTCTTCTGCGCGGCGCAGCCGCACCAGGACGGGAATCAAGACCACCGACAGCACGCCCACGATCGTGACCGGCAGCCAGGTGGCCATGGTCATCGTGAATTGGTAGGCGTCTACGGCGTCGCTGACGCCGTACCGGTAGGCCACCGCCATCTCTTTGATGGCGCCGGCAGCCTTGCCCAGCAGCAGGAACACGGCCACCCGGAACGCGCCTTTGAAGATGCGCTGATGGTCCGGGTGGATGTTGCCGAGTTTGCGGATGAGTGCTTTCAAATCAACGCAGGAATTGCGTGTACCAGGGCATGGCCACTTCCAGGCCTTGCAGCACAGTGTGCGAAGGCGCGTAGCCCAGCAGGCGGCCGGCCTTGCTGACGTCGGCCTGCGAGTGGCGCACGTCGCCGGCGCGGAAGTCGGCATACACCGGCTTCTTGCCGTAGTTCACGTTCTGGTTGCCCAGCGCCTTGACCAGGAAGCCGAACAGGTCGTTCAGCGTGCTGCGGCCACTGACGGCCACGTTGTAGACTTGGTTGCGTCCTTCCGCCGGCGCCATCGCGGCCAGCAGGTTGGCCTGCACCGCGTTGTCCACGAAGCAGAAGTCGCGGCTGGTCTCGCCGTCGCCGTTGATGGTGACGTCGTCGCCCTTGATCATCGCGGCGGTCCACTTCGGGATCACGGCGGCGTAGGCGCCGTCCGGATCCTGGCGCTTGCCGAACACGTTGAAGTAGCGCAGGCCGACAGTCTCGAAACCGTAGGAACGGGCAAACACGTCCGCGTACAGCTCGTTCACGTACTTGGTCACCGCGTAGGGCGACAAGGGCTTGCCGATGTTCTCTTCGACCTTCGGCAAGGCCGGATGGTCGCCGTACGTGGAACTGGACGCCGCATAGACGAACGACTTCACTTGCGCATCGCGGGCGGCGACCAGCATGTTCAGGAAGCCGCCGATGTTCACCTCGTTGGTGGTGATCGGATCTTTCAGCGAACGCGGCACGGAGCCCAGCGCGGCTTGATGCAGCACGAAGTCCACGCCGTCAACGGCGCGGCGGCAAGCATCCAGGTCGCGGATATCGCCTTCCACGAAGGTAAAGCGCGCCCATTGCTCGGCCGAAACCGAAGCGCGCACTTCATCCAGGTTGCGCTGGTGACCGGTTGCGAAGTTGTCCAGGCCGGTGACGGTCTGATTCAGCTTCAGCAGGGTTTCCAGCAGGTTCGACCCGATGAAGCCGGCGCAGCCGGTCACCAGCCACTTGCGCGGCGCGGCGGTCAATTCCTGCTTGATGGTCTCAAAGCGTGTTGCCATGGCTGAATCCTTACAGGCGCAGATCGGATTCGGCGGGCGACAGCACGTACTTCAAGTCGTACAGCACGTGTTGCTCCTTGCCCAGCTTGCGGATGCCTTCGGCGCCCAAGGCCTTGAACTGGTTGTGCGCCACCGCCAGGATCACGGCGTCGTACTTGCCCTCTTCCAGCTTGGCGACCGGCGTCAGGCCGTACTCGTGCACGGCTTCCTCGGCGTCGACCCACGGGTCGTAGACGTCGACGTCTACGTTGTAGTCGCGCAGTTCATGCACGATGTCCACGATGCGCGTATTGCGCAGGTCGGGGCAGTTTTCCTTGAAGGCCAGGCCCATGACGAGCACGCGCGCGCCTTGCACATGGATGCGCTGCTTGGTCATCGCCTTGACCAGTTGCGACACCACGTACCCGCCCATCGAGTCGTTCAGGCGGCGGCCCGCCAGGATGATCTCGGGGTGGTAGCCGATCGATTGCGCCTTGTGCGTCAGGTAGTACGGGTCCACGCCGATGCAATGGCCGCCCACCAGGCCCGGACGGAACGGCAGGAAGTTCCACTTGGTGCCGGCGGCTTGCAGCACGGCCTCGGTGTCGATGCCCATCTTGTTGAAGATCAGGGCCAGTTCGTTGATCAGCGCGATGTTCACGTCGCGCTGCGTGTTTTCGATCACCTTGGCGGCTTCCGCCACGCGGATGCTGGACGCCTTGTGCGTGCCGGCGGTGATAATCTGCTTGTACAGCTGATCGACCAATTCGGCGACTTCAGGGGTGGAACCCGAAGTGACCTTCTTGATGGTGCTGACACGGTGTTCCTTGTCGCCCGGGTTGATGCGCTCGGGGCTGTAGCCCGCATAGAAGTCCACATTGAACTTCAAGCCGGACACGCGCTCCAGCACCGGCACGCAATCTTCTTCCGTGGCGCCCGGATAGACCGTGGATTCATAAATGACGATGTCGCCACGCTTGAGCACGGCGCCGATGGTCTCGCTGGCCTTGACCAGCGGAGTCAGGTCGGGCTGCTTGTATTCGTCGATGGGGGTCGGCACGGTCACGATGAACACGTTGGCCTGGCCCAGCTCGGCGCGGTCGGCGGTGTAGGTCAATTGAGCGGCTTCGGCCAGCTCTGCATCGCTCACTTCCAGCGTGTGGTCGTGGCCGGCCTTCAGTGCGTCGATGCGGCGCGTATTGATATCGAACCCGATGACCGAGCGCTTCTTGCCGAACTCCACCGCCAGGGGCAGACCGACGTAGCCCAGGCCGACGACAGCAAGTTTCACATCCTGAATTCGCAACATAACTCTCCCTTCACCGTAGAACGATTACGGCATTTTAAATATGGTCGGGTGATAGATAACCGAGCCCCCGGCGGCAATCGCCGGGGCACTCAAAACTAATCCGTAGTCTTCAAAACAGATGGCAGCAGCAGCCACCCCGGGCGACGCCAGGACACCAGCCGCGCATACAGCCAGATATAGACGCTGGCGAACACCACGAGGCTGGCGCTGAGCGCCCACGCGTTGTCCCACCAGATCGTGGCCGGCACCAGGCCGATCAGCGCCAGCACCCACATGTAGGGCGACGCCATCGCATTGCACAGCGCCGGCACTGCATGACGCCGGCCCCGGCTGAACGTCACGCGAACCAAGCGGCGGAACACCAGCTGGTGCAGGTGCAAGGCATCCGGCTGGTCGACCGGCACGCCGCGCTTGAAGCGTCGGCGCCAGATCGAGAAACCGGTTTCGAATACGGGGTAGAACAGCACGGCCAGCGCGTAGAACGGCGACACCGACGGATTGCGCACGACCAGCAGCACCGCCAGTTCGGCCAGCATGAAGCCCAGGAAATAGGCCCCGCCGTCGCCCAGGAACACGCGCCCGAACGGGAAGTTCCAGACCAGGAAGCCCAAGGTCGCCGACGCCAAGGCGGCCGAAATCAGGAAGATCGGTACGTCGCCCACTTGCATCGCCACCAGGCTGATCGACACCGACATCAGCGTGGCAACCATGCCGGCCAGGCCGTTCATGCCGTCCACGATGTTCAGCGCATGCGTACAGCCGCCCACCGCAATCATGGTGAACAAGAGCGACACGGGCCAGAACGACAGCACGTAGTCCACGGGCGCCATGCCGACGCGGCTGACGCCGCCCAGCAGCCACCAGGCGATCGCCGCCGATAGGAAAGCCGCCAGCAGACGCTTGCTGGCGCCGATATCTTTAGTGATGTCTTCCAGCAGGCCAGCCACGAACACCGGCAGCGCGGCGACAAACAGCGCGGGCCACAGCCACGTCAGCGTCATGTTGGCGGGCCCCAGCACCAGCAGGCCCAGCAACGTGCCGGCAAGCACGGCCAAGCCGCCGACACGGGGGGTCGCGCGGGAATGGTTCGCTTGCGGCTTGTTTAGATCGCTGTCGCCGGTAAAGCGGCCATGCCAGCGCTCCGACCACACGATGAGCCCGCCCACCATGAACGCGACCACGCAGATATACAGCCAGGTCACAGAATCACCTCTGGTTGGTCTATCGAGACAGGCCCGCCATTATGGGAGGCAGGTGTAACGCCCATATATGGCAGGGATAAGGAAGTGCAATTCAGGGGCACGAAACGTAACACCCGGGGCAGGGCCGTTCGTCCGCCGCCAGGCCGCTGGATGGAGGGGGCTGATGCAACAAAACCGCGGACGCGCGGAGATACGGATTTCATGCGCTGATTGTAGAGCTTTCCGCTGGGGAACACGCGAAATATCCCAGGGAAAACGCGGATGCCGCCATAGGGAGGATATGCCGTCGCGTGGCCAGGCCGGGCGAACCGCGCCAAAAAATAGGGACGCATTGAATCGGCGTAAAAAAAAGCCCGAGATCGTAAGATCTCGGGCTAAATCCACCAAAGGAGGAGGGTGGAGGAGACAACCGTGGCATGCTGGGAGCTGGCTTTCTGCTCGCTACGCGTTCGGGGTTTTGCACCGCGCCGACTGCGTTTCAACATCCGATGAGTGAATAGTACCGAGGTTTTTTGTGCGATGCAAGAATTTTTTTAATCTCTTTTGAAGCCCGGATTTCGCGTTGCGTTTTCGCCGCAAAATTCCCTTGCGCCCCCTGGAGACCCGCATCAACACATGACTTGGCCAAAAAAAGGGTTTTCGCCGAACGGGTAAACCCATTGCGGACTAACCCTAGACGATACCGGGTAATCCCACCCTGTCTTTTGCACCTTAATGGTGCGTTCTGCACCAGCATGCGGCCGAAATTGCGCACTGCAACATTTCAGCCGCTAGCGGTTCTCAGACCCAATAAGCCGTCGTCGTCATGACCTTGGACATTGCCCGCATCGCCGCTTTTACCGGGCCAGGAAGGGGTACGCCCCCTGCCCGCTCGGCGCTGGCGCGATGCTCGGCTTCGTCGTCCTTCATCTTGCGGACAATCTCGCGCGAGCGTTCATCCTGCACCGGCAAGGTGCGTAGATGCTCTTCCAGATGCGCCTCCACCTGCCGCTCGGTCTCGGCCATGAAACCCAGGTTGCGTGGCACTCCCGCATAACTGGCCAGCACGCCCAATGCGAACGATCCGGCGTACCAGACCGGGTTCAAGAGGCTGGGCCGGCTGCCCAGTTCGGTCAGGCGCTCATTGCACCAGACCAGGTGATCGACTTCTTCTGAAGCCGCATTCAGCAGCAGCGCGCGGGGCGCGGGTTCGCGGCAGACCGAAGCCTGCCCCCGGTACAACGCCTGCGCGCAGACCTCGCCCACATGGTTCACGCGCATCAGGCCCGCCGCGTGCCGTTTTTCCTGCGCGGACATCGCATTTGGCGCCTCTTCGGACTTGGCCGGATAGGGACGGCCGGCGGTCGCGCTGTTGGACAGCACTCGCAATGCGCGGTCCGCTTCGGCCAGCAACGCATCCAGCGGACTGGTGCGGCGCAGGAAGGAAAGGGGGCCGGATTGTGACAGGGCGGTGGACATGGACAACTCCTTGGCAAAACTAGCGCACACACCCCTGATGCGGGGCGGGGCTCTCGTGCCTGGAATTGTACGCAACAGGTATCATCAACCATTGACTGCGCTCAAAGCTCAAGGACACACGACATGGAATGCACGATCGACTGGGGCGGCCCCAACGGCATGCTCTTTACCGCCAGCACCGGCAGTGGCCACGTGGCCGTGATGGACGGCGCCGTGGACGGCGGCGGCCACAATCTGGCGCCGCGCCCGATGGAAATGCTGCTGGCCGGCACGGGTGGCTGCACCGCGTATGACGTGGTGCTGATTCTGAAGCGCGGCCGCCATGCGGTCACCGGTTGCAGCGTCAAGCTCCATGCCGACCGCGCGGATGCCGACCCGAAGGTCTTCACCCGCATCCATTTCGCCTTCACGGTCACAGGTCGCAACCTGCCGCAAGCCGCGGTGGAGCGCGCCGTGCAGCTATCGCACGAAAAGTACTGCTCAGCCTCGGCCATGCTGGAGAAGACCGCGGCGCTGACGTTTTCGGTCGAAATCGTCGACACGCAGGAAGCGCCGGCCGCCGCCTGAGGCACGCCCGCGTGGTGTAATTCGCCCTATCCCTTCTTCCCTATCTAGATCAAGCGCCGCCGCGTCGCACGCGGCGGCCAATTTGCGTCACCCGCGGGGCGGGCGAACACAAGGACCGCCATGAAACAATACCTGGACCTCGTTCAATCCATCCTGGACACCGGCGCGTGGCAGGAGAACCGGACGGGCATACGCACACTCAGCATGCCGGGCGCGTCGTTGCGGTTCGACCTGCAAAAGGGCTTTCCCGCCGTCACCACCAAGAAGCTGGCGTTCAAGTCCGCCATCGGCGAGATGGTGGGTTTCATGCGCGCCTCGCGCAGCGCCGCGGAGTTCCGCGAACTGGGCTGCAAGGTCTGGGACCAGAACGCCAACGAAAACAGCCAGTGGCTGGCCAACCCGTACCGCGAAGGCCCGGACGACCTGGGCCCCGTCTATGGCGTTCAATGGCGCCAGTGGCCGGCCTACAAGGTGCTGGACGCCAACCGCACCGCGCAGGTCGAAGACGCGCTGGCCCGTGGTTACGCCAAGGTGGCCGATCTGGAAGAAGGCGGCGTGCCGAAGGTGCTGCTGTACAAGGCGGTGGACCAATTGCGCCAATGCCTGGACACCATCCACGAGCGCCCGGGCGATCGCCGCATCCTGTTCCACGGCTGGAACTGGGCTCAGATCGAAGAAATGGCCCTGCCGCCCTGCCATCTGCTCTACCAGTTCCTGCCCAACGCGACCACCCGCGAAATCTCGCTCTGCCTGTATATCCGTTCCAACGACGTCGGCCTGGGCACGCCCTTCAATCTGACGGAAGGCGCCGCGCTGCTGCACCTGGTGGGACGCCTGACCGGCTACACCCCGCGCTGGTTCACGTATTTCATCGGCGACGCGCATATCTACGAAAACCACCTGCCGATGCTGCGTGAGCAACTCGCCCGCGAGCCCTACGAATCGCCCAAGCTGATCCTGTCCGACCGCATCCCCGATTTCGCCGTGACGGGTCGCTACGAACCTGAATGGCTGGAAAAGGTGAAACCGGGCGATTTCTCGCTGTCCGGCTACACCCACCACGCGCCGCTCACCGCGCCCATGGCCGTGTAAGATCGCGCCCGGAACGCCGACTCCGGCGGCCCAGAAAGCACGCGGGCAGCCGCCGTGGGCGCTTGCCCTCGGGCTGGCAAACCGCGCTTGGCAGCATAAGTGAAGATTGGTGAGCTTCTGGAAGCGCGATTTCGGTATAACCCATCCCTTAGCCTCGGACGCGCGTCCAGAATGCGGTGCGCGCCACGGCTTCCGACCGGCGCTTGCCGCGCCGCGCGTATCGCTTGCCGCGAGATTGCGCAGCCCACCCGGCAGCGCCGACCGCAGGCAGCGCCCTCCGCATCCCCCTTCCCTACAAGAGAGTATGTAAATCGCCAGCGTCGACAGCCGGAATTGTCTTGCGACCCAATTGCAACTGTTGACTACTAATTGATTTGATTTGAGGCCGGCGCGATCGCAGTAAGCGCTCAGGACAGGACCCCACAAATGCTCGTTGGAACTTATAACCCTTCGCTCGTCCTCGTATCCCTAGGGGTCGCCATCCTGGCGTCATATACGGCGTTGGGCATGGCCAATCGCGTACGGGCCTCGAACGGGCTGCCAGCCGCGCGCTACTGGCTGGCGGGCGGCGCGCTCGCCATGGGCATCGGCATCTGGTCCATGCACTTCGTCGGCATGCTGGCCTTCAACCTGCCCATTCCCATGGGCTACGACCTGCCCCTGACCGTCCTGTCGCTGGGCATCGCCATCGGCTGCTCGGCATTCGCCCTGTGGATCGTGTGCAAGGACGAGCTGCCCTGGCGCAGGCTGATTGCCGGCGCCCTGCTGATGGGCGCAGGCATCGCCGCCATGCACTATCTGGGCATGGCCGCGATGCGCATGGCGCCCGGCATCGTCTACGACACCAAATGGTTTGCGCTATCCATCGTGATCGCCGTGGCCGCCTCCGGCGCCGCGCTATGGATCACCTATCGGTTGCGCCACGACGGGCCGCGCGTGGCCCTGTCCCGGCCGCTGGCGTCGGTCGTCATGGGCATCGCCATCGTCGGCATGCACTATTCCGGCATGGAAGCCGCGGGGTTTCCGGCAGGCAGCATCTGCATGGCCGCCGACGGCGGCATCTCGGCCGGCTGGCTGGCCATCGCGGTGACGGCGGTCACGCTCAGCGTGCTGGCCATCGCCCTGGTGGTCGCCGTGCTGGACAACCGGCTTGAGGCGCGCACGTCCGCGCTGGCCTCATCGCTGGCCGAGGCCAACGAAGAGCTGGTGCAGCTGGCGCTGCACGACACGCTCACCAAATTGCCCAACCGCATCCTGCTGGAAGACCGGATGGAGCAGGCCATCGAAAGCGCCAGCCGCCGCAAGGGCTACTTCGCCGTGCTGTTCTTCGACCTGGACGGCTTCAAGGCGGTCAACGACGCCTACGGCCACCACACCGGCGACGCCTTGCTGATCGATCTGGCCCAGCGCATCCGGCAGACCCTGCGCACGCAGGACACGGTGGCGCGCCTGGGCGGCGACGAATTCATCGTGCTGAGCGAAGTGATCGAACCGACCGATGCCGCCAACGTGGCGGACCGGCTGATCGAAGCGATCGCCCGCCCCGTCATGGTCTACGGGCACGAGGTGCTGGTGACGTCCAGCGTGGGCATCGCGATCTACCCGAACGATGGCGAAGACACCCACAGCCTGCTGACCAACGCCGACGCCGCCATGTACCATGCCAAGCGCCTGGGCGGCACCGGCTACAGCTTCTTCGAGCCGTCCATGAACGCGGACGCGCACGAACAGATCGAACTGCTGCATGACCTGCGCCTGGCGCAGGAGCGCGACCAGTTTGTGCTGCACTACCAGCCTAAATATGAAGCGCCCGCAGGCCCCATCATGGGCGCCGAAGCGCTGCTGCGCTGGAACCACCCGACACGCGGCCTGGTCGGTCCGGACCAGTTCATCCCCATCGCCGAAAAGACCGGCCTGATCCTGTCCATTGGGGAATGGGTCATCAACGAGGCCTGCCGCCAGATGCGGGAATGGATCAACGCCGGCCAAGGCCACTGGACCATCGCCGTCAACATTTCGGCCTTGCAGTTCGCGCACGCCAGCCTGGTCGAAACCGTGCGTGCGGCGCTGACGCGGCACGACGTGCCGCCCGCGTGCCTGACGCTGGAAGTGACGGAATCCACCGCCATGCGCGACGCCGAGGCCAGCCTGGCCGTGCTCAAGCGCCTGTCCGGGCTGGGCGTGACCATCTCCATCGACGACTTCGGCACCGGCTATTCCAGCCTGCTGTATCTGAAGCGCCTGCCCGCGACCGAGTTGAAGATCGACCGGGGCTTTGTGAACCAGCTGGAAAACGACAACGAAGACGCCGCCATTGTGTCGGCCATCGTCGCGCTGGCGCAGCAGCTGAACCTGCGAATCGTCGCCGAAGGCGTCGAAACGGCAGCCCAGCAGAAATTTCTGACCGGCCTGGGCTGCGATTCCTTGCAGGGCTTCCTGCTGGGCCGCCCGATGCCCGCGACGGAGTTCCTGGAACACGCGGCCGGCTAGGTGCGACCGGCTAGGTGCGGCCGGTTGGGTGCGGTCGGCTAGGTGCGGCCGGCCAGGCGCGGCCGGCTGGCCCCAGCGGAATTTGCTACGCTTACGCCGTCTGATCGGCCGACTCCCGGCCGTCCCCACCATTGCCCGCCCGCATGCCCGCCAGCCTTACCCTGATCGTTGCTTATTCCGACAACCGCGTCATCGGACGCGACAACACCCTGCCCTGGAAGCTGCCGGGAGATCTGGCGCACTTCAAACGCAGCACGCTGGGCCATCCCATCATCATGGGCCGCAAGACCTGGGATTCGCTGGGCCGTCCGCTGCCCGGCCGCGCCAACATCGTGATCAGCCGCAATCCCGATTTCGCCGCCCCCGGGGCCACCGTCGTGCCCACGCTGGAAGCCGCTATCGCCGCCTGCGGCGAGGTGGAACAGGCTTTCGTGATCGGAGGCGCTCAGATCTACGCGCAGGCGCTGCCGCAGGCGCAACGCGTGCTGGCCACCGAAGTCCACGCCCAGGTCGACGGCGACGCCTTCTTCCCGCTGCTGCCCGCCTTCCAATGGAAGGAAACCGCGCGCGAAACCCAGCCCGCCGAAAACGGCTACGAGTACGACTTCGTTACCTACGAACGCTGAATTTTTGCAAAGCGCTGCGGACGCGTGACGGGTTGCGTGCGTTGAGTGTCGCGGTTGCCGGTCGCAGGATGGGTGAAGCGCGAGATTTCCGTGGCAAGCACTCGACCATCCCAGCGCGCGCAACCCATCAAGCCGCCCCCGCATTCCTCATGAACCGCCACAACGCCGGCGCCTCTGAATACGCCACGTTGAATCGCACCCACGGCGTATCCGCCTCATCCACTTCAAAGTAAGACCCCGGCGCCAGCCAAATACCGTCCTTCAGCGCCAGTTCCGCCAGACCGTTGGCACCCCGTTCGCGCCACTGCCCGGCCACCTTGGCCCACAGGAACAGCCCGCCCTGCGGCCTCCCATGGATCTCGAACCCGTGCTGTTGCATCTGGCCGGCCACCGCGGTGTGCGCCTCGGCCAGCCGCTCGCGGGTGCGTGCGATGTGCGCGCGGTAGCGCCCCTCGCGGATGACCTGGTGCACGATGCGCTCCATGATTTCCGGCGAGGTCAGGCCCACCGCCATCTTGGTGCGCGCGATGTCGCGGGCCAGGTCGCGATGCGCCACCACATAGCCCACCCGCACCGACGGGCTGATGACCTTGGAGTAACCGCCCAGGTAGATGACGCGCCGCGCCCCGTCCAGCGCGGCCAGCATCGGCGTTACGCCGGGCGCCAGGTCGCGGGAGATGTCGTCCTCGATCACCCACAGGCCGTGCCGTTCGGCCACCTGCAGGATGCGGAAGGCATTGGCCATCCCGATGCTGGCGCCTGACGGATTCTGCAGCGCCGTATTGATGTATAGCGCGCGCGGCTGGTGCTGGGCCACCACGCGCTCCAGCGCCTCGCAATCCAGCCCGTCGGCCGTGCGCGGCACCGCCACCACACGCAGGCCCACCAGGCGCAGCAGCTGCAGCAGATTGGCATAGGCGGGCTGCTCCACCACGACGGTGTCGCCGGGCCGCAGCAGCGTGCGGGTCACCATGTCCAGGCCGTGCGACACGCCCTGGGTCAGCAGCACCTGGGACACTTCCACTTCCATGCCCTGGGCGCTGAGGCTTGCCGCGATCGTCTCGCGCAGCGGCGCATAGCCATAGGGGTGCCCGTAATTGGCGATGCGCATCGCCGGCACGCGCCCCATGTGGCGCAGCGCCAGATGCATGCCCTCTTCGTTCAGCCATTCCCCCGGCAGCCAGCCGCATCCCGATTTGATCGGGATGGAATGGTCGGCAAAGATGTCCGACAGTAGCCAGCCCGCGTTCAGGCGCGGCGGCTCCCAGGACAGGGGTTCGCCCCGTCGTGCAGGCGCGTCCGGCGAGGCTACCCGGTAGCCCGCCCCGGGCCGCGCGGCCAGCCAGCCCTGCGACACCAGCCGGCTGTAGGCGCTGGCCACCGTGAACGTACTGACACCGTACTGGCGGGCGAACTCGCGCACCGAGGGTAGGGACATACCCGGACGCAGTGTCTGCTCTTCAATGGCGCGCAAGATGGCCGCCACCAGTTGTTCGACCAGGGTCGGCGCAAGTCCACGGGCGCGGTTGGGCTGGAAATCGATCACGGAGAAAACTGTACAGTTAGACCACCTGCAACTATACAGTTAGCGGCATTTGCGCAGATCGTATATTTTCATTCCCCGCGGGACGTACCAGAATCATTCGAATCCCGGCTGGGCCCTTTCCTTGCAGGCCCGCCGGTTGTCCATCCCCTGGAGCCGCCATGAATGCCCCCGCCGAGTTGCCCGACCTGTCCCATCTCTGGATGCCCTTCACTGCCAACAAGCAGTTCAAGGCTCACCCGCGCATGCTGGCAACGGCCAAAGGCATGTACTACACCTCGGCCGACGGCCGCCAGATCCTGGACGGCACCGCCGGCCTGTGGTGCGTCAACGCCGGCCACGGCCGCCAGGAAATCGTCGACGCGATTTCCCGCCAAGCCGGCATCATGGATTACGCGCCCGGCTTCCAGCTGGGCCACCCGCTGGCCTTCGAAGCCGCCACGGCTGTCGCCGGCTTCATGCCCCAGGGCCTGGACCGCGTCTTCTTCACGAACTCCGGCTCCGAGTCCGTCGACACGTCCCTGAAAATTGCCCTGGCTTACCACCGCGCCCGCGGCGAAGGCCAGCGCACCCGCCTGATCGGCCGCGAACGCGGTTATCACGGCGTGGGTTTCGGCGGCATCTCGGTCGGCGGCATCTCGACCAATCGCAAGACGTTCTCCGGCGCGCTGCTGCCCGCGGTGGATCACTTGCCGCATACCCATAACCTGGAAAAGAACGCCTACTCCAAGGGCCAGCCCGCCTGGGGCGCCAACCTGGCCGACGAGCTGGAACGCATCGTCGCGCTGCATGACGCCTCCACCATCGCCGCCGTCATCGTCGAACCGATGGCCGGCTCCACGGGCGTGCTGATCCCGCCCAAGGGCTACCTGGAAAAGCTGCGCGAGATCACGTCCAAGCACGGCATCCTGCTGATTTTCGACGAAGTCATCACCGCCTACGGCCGCCTGGGCGCCGCCACGGCCTCCGAATTCTTCGGCGTGACGCCGGACATCATCGCCATGGCCAAGGGCGTGAGCAACGCCGCAGTGCCGGCCGGTGCGGTCGCGGTCAAGCGCGAAGTGCACGACGCCATCGTCAACGGCCCGGCAGGCGGCATCGAGTTCTTCCACGGCTACACCTATTCGGCGCACCCGCTGGCCGCCGCCGCCATCCTGGCGACGCTGGACATCTACCGCCGCGACGACCTGTTCGCCCGCGCCCGCAAGCTTTCCGGCGCTTTCGAGGAAGCCGTGCACAGCCTGAAGGGCGCGCCGCACGTCATCGACGTGCGCAACCTGGGTCTGGTCGCCGGCATTGAACTCTCGCCGCGCGCCGGCGCGCCGGGCGCCCGCGCCGCCGAAGTCTTCCAGAAGTGCTTCGACAGCGGCCTGATGGTGCGCTACACGGGCGACATCATCGCCGTCTCGCCTCCGCTGATCATCGAAGAGGCCCAGATCGGCCAGATCTTCGAACAGATCGGCAAGGTCCTGAAAGAGATCGCTTGAGGAACATGGCGAGCCCCCTGCCGCGGCGCCGCCGCGCAACCTGACCCTGTCCCGCGGGCGGCCGATGGCCGCCCTCGGACGTTTTTACGAATCCCGATTTCCGGTCCCACACCATGAAGAAGATCTCCCATTTCATCAACGGCCAGCACTACGACGGCCGCAGCAGCCGCTACGCCGACGGCTTCAATCCCGCCACCGGCGAAATCTGCTCGTCGGTTCCGCTGGCCTCCACTGAAGACGTCGCGACGGCCGTGGCCGCCGCCAAGGCCGCCTTCCCCGCCTGGTCCGAAACGCCGGCGCTCAAGCGCGCCCGCATCCTGTTCAACTTCAAGGCGCTGCTGGACAAGCACCAGGACGAACTGGCCGAACTGATCACCCGCGAACATGGCAAGGTCTTCTCCGACGCCAAGGGCGAAGTCATGCGCGGCATCGAAATCGTCGAATTCGCCTGCGGCATCCCGCAACTGCTCAAGGGCCAGTATTCCGACCAGATCGGCGGCGGCATCGACAACTGGAGCATGCGCCAGCCCCTGGGCGTGGTGGCAGGCGTCACGCCGTTCAACTTCCCCATGATGGTGCCGTGCTGGATGTTCCCGGTGGCCATCGCCTGCGGCAACACTTTCGTGCTCAAGCCGTCGGAACGCGATCCGTCGGCCTCGCTGCGCCTGGCTGAATTGCTGACCGAAGCCGGCCTGCCCGGTGGCGTCTTCAACGTCGTGCATGGCGACAAGCAGGCCGTGGACGCGCTGATCGCACATCCCGACGTCGAAGCGCTGTCCTTCGTCGGGTCGACGCCGATCGCCGAATACATCTATTCCGAAGGCACCAAGCGCGGCAAGCGCGTGCAGGCTCTGGGCGGCGCCAAGAACCACCTGGTGGTCATGCCCGACGCCGACCTGGACCAGGTCACCGACGCGCTGATGGGCGCGGCCTATGGCTCGGCCGGCGAACGCTGCATGGCGATCTCGGTAGCCGTCGTGGTCGGCGACGTGGCCGACAAGGTCGTCGAACGCCTGATCCCGCGCGTGAAGGCGCTGATCGTCAAGGACGGCATGCAGGCGGATGCAGAAATGGGCCCGCTGGTCACCGCGCAGCATCGCAACAAGGTCATCGGCTACATCGAAGACGGCATCGCGTCTGGTGCCGACATGGTCGTGGACGGACGCGGCCTGACCGTGGCCGGCAACGAGCGCGGCTTCTTCCTGGGCGGCACGCTGTTCGACAACGTCAAGCCCGCCATGAACATCTACCGCGAAGAGATCTTCGGCCCCGTGCTGTGCATCGTGCGCGTGCCCGACTTCGCCAGCGCGGTCGAACTGATCAACGCCCATGAATTCGGCAACGGCGTGGCGTGCTTCACGTCCGACGGCGGCGTGGCCCGCGCCTTCGCGCGCCAGATCAAGGTGGGCATGGTCGGCATCAACGTGCCGATCCCCGTGCCCATGGCGTGGCATTCGTTCGGCGGATGGAAGCGTTCGCTGTTCGGCGACCATCACGCTTACGGCGAAGAAGGCATCCGCTTCTATTCCCGCTACAAGAGCGTGATGCAGCGCTGGCCGGACAGCATCGCCAAGGGCGCGGAATTCACCATGCCCGTGGCGAAGTGAACCCACCCCCGAAGCGCGGCGCGCTCCCCCCTGAGGCGCCCCCCCTCAAGGGGGCGCCATGGGAATACTGACTTAGGCGTGGCGTCGTTCCCGCGCCTTCCGAACATCAAGACGACAAGGGGATGCCAGATGCGCATCGGGATTGGCGGTTTTCAGCACGAGACCAATACGTTCGCGCCCTCGCGCGCCACGTGGGAAGACTTTGCCGAGAAGGGCGGAGGCTGGCCACGCCTTGTCAGCGGGCCCGCGATGTTCGCCGCCGTCGCCGGCGCGAACATTCCTGTGGCGGGCTTCATCGAAGCCATGGGGCAGCACACGCTGGTGCCCACCACCTGGGCCGCCGCCAGCCCCTCGGGGCCGGTCACCCGGGACGCGTTCGAACGCATCAGCGCGATGATCCTTCAAGGCTTGTCGGTGGCGATGCCGCTGGATGGCGTATACCTGGACCTGCACGGCGCCATGGTCACCGAACACTTGGACGACGGCGAAGGCGAATTGCTCAAGCGCGTGCGGGATCTGGTGGGGCCCCATGTGCCTGTCGTCGCCAGCCTGGACCTGCACGCCAACGTGACCCGCGCCATGGTGCGCCACGCCGACGCGCTGGTCTGCTACCGCACCTATCCCCACATCGACATGGCCGAGACCGGGCAGCGCGCAGCCGCGTTGCTGTCATTGCGGCTGGCCGGCGTGCCGCGGCCCTATGCATCGCTGCGCACCCTGCCCTACCTGATTTCGCTGTGCTGGCAGTCCACCGATATCGAACCCTCGCGCAGCCTGTACGAACTGGTGGGCGAGATCGAATCGCGCAGCGCGACGAGCCTGTCGTTCGCCACGGGCTTTCCCGCCGCGGACTTCCCCGAATGCGCGCCGACGGTATGGGCCTACGGCACCACGCAGGCCGACGCCGACGCGGCAGCCGCGGAAATGGCGCGCGCCGTGCTGAACGCCGAACGCGACTTCGGCGGCAGGCTCTACACCCCCGACGAAGCCGTGCAGGAAGCCATGCGGCTGGCGCAAGACGCCCGCAAGCCCGTCGTCATCGCCGACGCGCAGGACAACCCCGGCGCGGGCGGCAGTTCCGACACCACCGGCGTGCTGCGCGCGCTGATCCGGCACGATGCGCGCGATGCTTCCATCGGTCTGATCGTGGACCCCGCCGCCGCGCTGGCCGCGCACCGCGCAGGCGTCGGCAACAAAGTCCGGATTGCACTGGGTGGACACTCGGGTATTCCCGACGACGAACCGCTGGACAGCGAATTCATTGTCGAGAAAACTTCAGACGGGCGCTTCGATACGCACGGCGCGTTCTACCGCGGATTTCACATGGACCTGGGCCCCAGCGCCTGCCTGCGTGTGGGCGGGGTGCGCATCATCGTCGCCTCAAACAAGGTGCAGATGGCGGACCAGGAGATGTTCCGGTTCGCGGGAGTCGAACCCTCGCGCGCCGCGATTCTGGTGGTGAAGAGTTCGGCGCACTTCCGTGCGGATTTCACGTCCATCGCGCAGACGATCCTGGTGTGCGCCGCCCCCGGCTCCATGCTGATGGATGCGGCAAAACAACCATGGACACGGTTGCGTCCCGGCATCAGAATGGCGCCTTGCGGACCGGTGTTTTCGGGCCGGCCCGCGACAGCCTGACCCTCGCACGCCGCCATCGCGCGGCGCGTTAACGACGTAGCGGCCGACAGTGCCGCTCACTACGCTTCAAGGGGAATCTCCATGCTCAAGTTTGTCCGAGCGGCCGCGCTGGCCGGTGCAACGCTGATGATGGCTCACGGCGCTTACGCCGAAACCGTCATCAAGTCCGTCATGCACTCGCCTCTGCGGCTGACCGATCCGCACGCCACCACCGCGTACATCACGACGTGGCACGGCTACATGATCTACGACACCTTGCTGGCCACCGACGCCGACAACAAGATCCAGCCCCAGATGCTGGAAAAGTGGGAGGTCTCGCCCGACGGCAAGACCTACACGATGACGTTGCGCGCGGGCCAGAAATGGCATGACGGCAAGCCCGTGACCTCCGAAGACTGCGTGGCGTCGATCAAGCGCTGGGCGGCGGGCGACGGCATGGGCCGCACCCTGCTGAAGTTCACCGACAAGATCGAAGTCATCGACGACAACAGCTTTCGCATCGTCATGAAGGAACCCACGGACCTGGCGCTGCGCGCCCTGTCCAAGCCCACCGGCACCGCGCCGTTCATGATGCCCAAGCGCATCGCCGAACAGGCCATCGGCCAGCCGATCACCGACATGACCGGTTCGGGCCCGTTCAAGGTCATCGAATTCAAGCCGGGTGTGAAGACCGTCTACGCCAAGTACGCCGACTACGTGCCGCGCAAAGAGCCCGCAAGCGGCCTGGCGGGCGGCAAGGTCGTGAACGTGGACAAGGTCGAATGGGACGTCATGCCCGACGCCCTGACCACCGCCAACGCGCTGTTGGGCGGCGAGATCGATTTCGTCGAGCAATTCCCTTACGACCTGCTGCCGATGATCGAAGGCAACAAGGACCTGAAGGAAGAGTCGCTCAGCCCGGTCGGCTACTTCACGATGTACCGCTTCAATTTCAAGTACCCGCCTTTCAACAACAAGAAGATCCGCCAGGCCGCGATGTACGCCATCGGCCAGGAAGACGTGATGAAGGCGCTGGTCGGCAATCCGAAATACTGGAAGACGTGCGCCTCGCTGTGGGGTTGCGGCACGCCGATGGAATCCGATATCGGCAAGGACGTGGTCGTCCCGTCGAACATCGAAAAGGCCAAGGCGCTGCTGAAGGAAGCGGGCTACGACAACACGCCCATCCTCGTCATGCACGCAACCGACGTGGGCACGCTGTCCGCCCAGCCGGTGGTGATGGCCCAGGCGCTGCGCAAGGCCGGCTTCAACGTCAACCTGGCCGCGATGGACTGGCAAAGCGTGGCCACCCGCCGTGCGTCCAAGGCCGCGCCAGCTGAGGGCGGCTGGAACATCCACAACACCAACTGGTATGCCACCGACGTGATGGACCCGGTCCGCTCCGCGCCCGCCGCCGCCAACGGCGACAACGCGTGGTTCGGCTGGCCCGACTTCCCGCAGGTGGAAGAACTGCGCACCAAGTTCGCCCTGACGTCCGACCCTGCCGAGCAGAAGAAGATCGCCGACGAACTGCAGCGCATCGGCATCGACGAAGGCCTGTACGTGCCGCTGGGCCAGATGTCCGTGCCGACCGTCTACTCGACCAAGCTCTCCGGCCTGGTGCATGCACCGGTCTTCGCGTTCTGGAACGTTAAAAAAGCCCCTTAAAGGGCAAGTAGTTCAGGGGGAAATACATGCTGGCATTCGTCTCACGCCGGCTCCTCGCGACCATCCCCGTTCTGGTGATGGTCGCGGTGGTGGTCTTCGCGATATTGCGTTTCAGCCCGGGAGATCCGGCCATCATCATGGCAGGCGACGGCGCCACGCCTGAACGTATCGCTCAGATACAACAGACGATGGGCCTGGACCAACCGGTCATCAAGCAGTTCTTCATCTGGGGCGGCAAGCTCCTGCAAGGCGATCTGGGCACTTCGCTCATGTCCGGCGTGCCGGTCACCAAACTGATCGCGCAACGCCTCGAACCCTCGCTGAGCCTGGCGGTGCTGACCTTGCTGTTCACCCTCGTCGTCGCCATTCCGCTGGGCATCCTGGCGGCGTGGCGGCAGGGAAAGCTGCTGGACCGCGCCGTGATGGGCTTTTCGGTGCTGGGCTTCTCGGTGCCGGTGTTCGTCACGGGCTACCTGCTGATCTGGTTGTTCGCCATCAAGCTGGGCTGGTTCAACGTGCAGGGCTACGTGCCGCTGGAAAAGGGCTTCTGGCTCTATCTGCACCGGCTCATCCTGCCGTCGCTTGCCCTGTCCACGGTCTACGTGGCGCTGATCGCGCGCATCACGCGCACCAGCGTCATCGAGGTCATGGGCGAAGACTTCATCCGCACGGCCCGTTCCAAGGGCCTGGGTGAAACCGGCGTGCTGCTGGGCCACGCGTTGCGTAACGCCGCCGTGCCCATCGCCACGGTGGTGGGCCTGGGCATCGCGCTTCTGATCAGCGGCGTGGTGGTGACCGAATCGGTATTCAACATCCCCGGCCTGGGCCGGCTGGTGGTGGAAGCCGTGCTGGCACGCGACTATCCCGTCATCCAGGGGCTGACGCTGTTCTTCGCGTTCGTCTACGTGTTCATCAATCTGGTTGTCGATTGCGCCTACACGGTGTTCGACCCGCGTATCCGATACTGAGGCCGCCCCATGCAAACGCCAACCGACGCCGCCGTGCAAGCGGCCGCCGACCTTCCCGGAGGCGGCAACCCTCAAGTCACCGCCTGGCGGCAAATCCGCCAAGGCTTAAAGAGCTGGCCGGTCATGCTGGCGCTGGTGGTGCTGGTCACCATCGTCGCCATCGCGCTGTTCGCCCCGCTCCTGGGCACGGTGGACCCCACCTTCATCAACCCGGGCGCCCGCCTCAAGCAGCCCTTCACCGACTATCTGCTTGGCACCGACGCCTTCGGCCGCGACGTCTGGTCGCGCGTGGCCTACGGCGCCCGCATCTCGCTGATCGCGGGCCTGGGCGCCGCCGTCGTCAGCGTCGCCATCGGGCTTGTCATCGGTGTGATCGCCGGCTGGTTCCGAACGCTGGACGGGTTCATCATGCGCACGATGGACGCCATCATGGCGATCCCCGGCATCCTGCTGGCGATTGCCCTGGTCTCGGTCACCGGCGCCAGCATCACGACCGTGCTGGTCGCCATCACCATTCCCGAGATCCCGCGGGTGGTGCGGCTGGTGCGCGGCCAGATCCTGACGGTGCGCGGCGAACCCTATGTCGAAGCCGCGCTGGCGCTGGGCACGCCGCTGCCGCTGCTGCTGTGGCGCCACATGGTGCCCAGCACCATCGCGCCGCTGACCGTGCAGGGCACCTACGTGTTCGCGTCCGCCATGCTGACCGAAGCCATCCTGAGCTTCCTGGGCGCGGGCATTCCGCCTGAAATCGCCTCCTGGGGCAACATCATGTCCGAAGGCCGCATGTACTTCCGCATGCTGCCCGGCCTGATTCTCTTTCCCGGACTGTTCCTGTCGCTGACGGTGCTCAGCGTGAACATCCTGGGCGACGCCCTGCGCGATGCGCTGGACCCCAAAATGGTGCGCAGGATCTGATGCCGATGACTTATTCCCCCACTCCCCCTGCGGGCGATACCTCGTCCGCCATCCTGGCCATCCGCAACCTGTCGGTGGAAGTCGGCGGCGCGGGCAACCGCGTCGTGCGCAACCTGAGCCTGGACGTACATGCCGGCGAAACCGTGTGCGTGGTCGGCGAGTCCGGTTCGGGCAAGTCCGTCACGTCGCTGGCCGTGATGGGCCTGCTGCCGCCGGGCATCCTGTCCATCAGCGCCGGATCCATCCGCGTCGAAGGCGAAGACGTGGCCACGGCCTCGCAACGCCGGCTGCGCGAAATGCGCGCCACCCGCATGGCGATGGTGTTCCAGGAACCCATGACCGCGCTGAACCCCGTGCATACGGTGGGCAAGCAAGTCGATGAAGTGCTGCGCCTGCACCGCAAGAACATGAGCGCGGCCGAACGCCGCGCCAAGGTGCTGGACATGTTCCGCTCGGTACACCTGCCCGACGTCGAACGCATCTTCGACGCCTATCCGCACCAGTTGTCCGGCGGCCAGCGCCAACGCATCGTGATCGCAATGGCGCTGATCCTGGAACCCAAGCTGCTGATCGCCGACGAACCCACGACCGCCCTGGACGTGACGACGCAAAAGCAGATCCTGGCGCTGATCAAGGAACTGCAGGTCAAGCACCAGACCGCCGTGCTGTTCATCACGCACGACTTCGGCGTGGTCGCCGAGATCGCGGACCGCATCGTGGTGATGAACCGCGGGGACCTGATCGAAAGCGGCACCCGCAACGAGATCCTGGCTGAACCCAAGCAGTCCTATACCCGGCGCCTGGTGTCGTCCGTGCCCAGCCTGGTGCCGACGCGCCGCGACGCACCCGACGGCCAACTGGTCCTGCACGTCAAGGGACTGGGCCGCACCTACGCCGGCAAGCATTCCCTGTTTTCCCGCAAGGCGGCGCAGAACGTCATCGCCGCCACCGACGTGAACCTGACGCTGCGCAAAGGCGAGATCCTGGGCATCGTCGGGGAATCCGGCTCGGGCAAGTCCACGGTGGCGCGCTGCATCGTGCGCCTGATCGAACCCACCGCCGGCCACATGATGATGGGTGGCGAAGACCTGAGCACGCTGTCGGGGTCGGCGCTGCGCCCCGTGCGCCGCCGCATCCAGATCGTGTTCCAGGACCCCTACCGCTCGCTCAACCCGCGCCGCACGGTAGGCGAATCCATCATCGAAGGCCTGCTCAACTTCGGCATGCCGCGCGAACAGGCGCTCAAGCGCGCGGGCGAAACGCTGACCGTCGTGGGCCTGAGCCCGGACGCGATGCAGCGCTATCCGCACCAGTTCTCAGGCGGCCAGCGCCAGCGCATCTGCATCGCACGCGCGCTTGTCATGGACCCGGAGATCCTGGTGGCCGACGAAGCCGTATCGGCGCTGGACGTATCGGTGCAGGCGCAGGTGCTGGAACTGCTGGAGCAAGTACGCCAGCGCACCGGCGTCGGCGTGCTGTTCATCACGCACGACCTGCGCGTGGCCGCGCAGATCTGCGACACCATCATGGTCATGCAGCGCGGCAAGGTGGTCGAGACCGGCTCCGCCGAAACCGTGCTGACCGAGCCGCGCCACGAATACACCCGCGCCCTGATCGACGCGGCGCCCGGACGCGACTGGGACTTCCGCAATTTCCGGCCCGTCGCGGCCACCCTGGCGCACGCGCCTGCGCCCTGATGCCCTGACTGCCCTCCTCCGCACACTGGAACCGAGATGCCACAACCGCATGAATTGTCTGCCCAGGAACTGCTGCACGCCTACCGCAACAAGACGCTGTCGCCCGTTGAAGCCACGCGCTCCGTGCTGGAGCATATCGAACGCTGGGAACCGCACCTGAAGGCTACCTACGCGCTGGACCCGGAAGGCGCGCTGGCGATGGCCCGGGCGTCCGAAGCCCGCTGGATGAAAGGCGAACCGCAGTCCGCAGGCGGCTACACGCTGGATGGTGTGCCCGCCACCATCAAAGAAAACATCGCCACACGCGGTACGCCCATTCCGCTGGGCACGGCGGCGACCGACCTGACCCCGGCCACCGCCGACGCGCCCCCGGCTGCCCGCATGCGCGAAGCTGGCGCGGTGCTGCTGGGCAAGACCACCATGCCCGACTACGGCATGCTGTCCTCGGGTCTGTCCAGCTTTCATGAATTGACGCGCAACCCCTGGGACCTGTCCAAGAACCCCGGCGGCTCCAGCGCGGGGGCCGGCGCCGCTGCCGCCGCCGGCTATGGCCCGCTGCACATCGGCACCGACATCGGCGGCTCGGTCCGCCTGCCGGCCGCCTGGTGCGGCATCGCCACGCTCAAGCCCAGCCTGGGCCGCATCCCGATCGATCCGCCGTTCATGGGCCGCTGCGCGGGCCCCATGACCCGCACCATTACGGATACCGCGCTGATGATGGGCGTGCTGTCGCAACCTGACGCGCGCGATCACATGAGCCTGCCGTTCCAGGACTTCGACTGGCTGAACCTGGCGCAAGACGTGCGCGGCTTGCGCATCGGCCTCTTGATGGACGCCGGCTGCGGCCTGCCATTAGACCCCGAAGTGCGCGACGCGGTGCAAGCCGCCGCGCACGCCTTCGAGGCCGCCGGCGCCATCGTCACCCCCATGCTGCCGTGGATGACGCCCGACATGCTGGACGGCGTGGACCGCTTCTGGCGCACGCGCTCGGCGATCGACCTGGCCGCGCTGCCCGAGGCGCGCCGCGCGAAGATCCTCCCGTTCATTCGGGCCTGGGCGGAAAGCGGCGGCGGCCAATCCGGCGAAGCCGTGTTCCGCAGCTACTACGAAACGTTGAACGTGCGCGCCAAGACCGTCGCGGCCTGCGCCCCGTTCGACTACGTGCTGTCGCCCGTCGCGCCCGTGGTGGCCTACAACGCCGAATGGCCGTCGCCCACCAATGAAGTCGCCACTACCATGCACCACATCGGCTTCACGTTGCCCTTCAACATGAGCGAACAGCCCGCCGCGTCGGTCAATTGCGGCTACACGCGGGCCGGCCTGCCCATCGGGCTGCAGATCGCCGGCGCGCGATTCGACGACCTGGGCGTGCTGCGCGTGGCGCGCGCCTGGGAGCAGATGCGCCCCGCCCAGCATCCGTGGCCCCAGCCGCCCCAAGCAAACTGACTTTCCACAGCAACCCACAGGAATTCCCATGCGTTGGCTTTTGGCAATGATCAAGCACGAGACGAATACGTATTCGCCCGTGCCGACCCCGCTTGAACGCTTTTTCCGCGGCAACCCCGAGATCCTGGAGGGCGAGCGCGCCATCAAGGCCTACGAGAACACCGACAGCGGATTAGGCGGCTATATCGAGGTGGCCCGCCGCGAAGGCGCCGAAATCGTCGTGCCCGTGGCGGCCGAGTCCTGGCCCAGCGGCCCCGCCAGCGCCGAAACGCATGAACGGCTGTGCACGCTGGTCCTGGACCAGGTCAAGCTGGGCGGTTTCGACGCGATCCTGCTGGACTTGCACGGCGCCATGGTCGCCGAGGGCGTGGAAGACGCCGAAGGCGACCTGCTGCGCCGCCTGCGCGAGATCGATCCCAAGACGCCGGTGGCCGTCACGCTGGACATGCATGCCAACATCTATGACGACATCGTCGACAACGCCACCGTCATCAGCGGCTTCCACACCTATCCGCACGTGGACATCCGCGAGGCCGGCGTCCGCGCCGCCAACGTGATCGTGCGCACGCTCAAGGGCGAGATCAACCCCGTCATGAGCTGGGCGAACAAGCCGATGCTGCCGCACATCATGTGCCAGGGCACCCATGCCGCGCCCAACAAACCCCTGCAGGAACGCTGCAAGGAGCTGGAGGCCAACGGCGTGCTGGCGGCGTCCGTCTTCGTGGGGTTCCCGCATGCCGACATCCGCGAAGCCGGCCTGAGCGCCGTCGTCTGTACAGACGGCAAGCCCGACGAAGCGCGGCAGTACCGCGACGAACTGCTGGAACGCGCCTGGGCCGGCCGCGCGGACTGGGTGTTCCACCCCGAACCGCTCTCGCCCACCATCGCGCGCGCAAAATCGATTGAACAGGGCCCCGTCGTCTTGCTGGACCACTTCGACAACACCGGCTCCGGCGGCACCATGGACACCACCGCGGTGCTGGCCGAGGTGCTGCGCCAGGAACTGGACAACGTCGTCTTCTACGCCATCTGCGACCCAGAGGCCGCGCAACAGGCCGCGGCTGCCGGCGTGGGCAACACCATCACGCTGAAACTGGGCGGCAAACTGCCCATGCCCGCCATCAAGGAAGCCAGCGAACCGCTGGAGGTGACCGGCCGGGTGAAACTGGTGTTCGATGGCGTCTACCTGAACCGCGGCCCCATGTACCGTGGCGTGCGCAACGACACCGGGCTGACCGTCGTCATCGACACGGGCCGCGTCGAGATCGTGGTGGTGTCGCGCCACCAGGAGCCCTTCGACATCAATTGCCTGCTGTCGGCCGGCATCGACCCGCTGCAAAAGCGCTATGTTGTGCTCAAGAGCCGCGTGCACTGGCGCGCGGGCTTCTCGGACATGGCGACGGAAGTGATCGAATGCACTGGCGTCGGCGTGACTACGTCTGATTACAGCCAGCTGGATTTCAAGCACGTGCGGCGACCGATTTATCCGTTGGACCCGCTGTAAACCCTCTCGCCCAATAGTTGTCGACAAAACGGCCGGAGCCCGAGCTCCGGCCCTTTCATTTTGAAATCTTCAGTAACTGCGCGCACGGTTACATGACGGTGCGCCTCGGTATACTCGCCGCCGGGCCCTTACAGGCCGATGAATACGTGTATGCCGGCAGCAGCCCCTGGCCGCCAGAGCGCGATGGCCACAAGCGCCTCGCCTGCCGGATATGACTCGATAATCAACGAAAAAAGCAGAACGATGAAAAAGAGCGTAGCGATCACCCTCGGTGTGGTCATAGTGGGAGCGGGAAGCTGGGTAGGCGCCACGTGGTACACCGGCAAACGCATCGAGGAAAGCTCGCAGCGCCATCTGGCCGAAGCGAACGAAAAGCTGGCCAAGCTGACGCCGCTGTTCGGCCTGCGCATCGACCAGCTGAAGTACGAACGCGGCCTGTTCTCGACCCAGGCGCGCTATGGCCTGTCGCTCGTCAAGAACGACAAGAGCCCGGAAGCCATGCCCGCCGGCATGATCGAATTCGACGCGGTCGTGGAACACGGCCCCTTCCCCAAGAGCGCACTCGCGCGCGGCGCCATTGCGCCCAAGCTGGCGTACGTCCATGCCGAAATGGCCAAGACGGACAACATCAAGGAAGTGTTCGAACTGACCAAGGGTGTATCGCCCCTGATCAGCGACGCCACCATCAGCTACAGCGGCACCACCAGCTCCACGTCCAAGATCGCCCCGGTCAAGATCACGCACGAAGGCAACGCCGTTGACTTCAGCGGCATGACCGTGACGGGAGAGTTCGACCGCGCCCTGCAAGGCTTGACCGCGCATGGCGTGATGGACATGCTGTCCGTCGACGGTATGAAGAGCAACGACCCCGTCAAGGTCGCCATCGCCGGCCTGACCATCGACGCCAACAGCCGCGTGGGCAAGTTCGGCCTGTCTATGGGCGACTCCGACCTGAAGATCAAGCGCATCGACGCCACCCGCCCCGGCGACGACTTGAAGGTGTCGCTGGACAACTTCGGCTACGGCGTGAAGCTGTCGGAAGACGACAAGTCGATCAACGTGCAGGCCGCCTACCAGACTGGCGACATCACCGTGAACGACGTGGCGCTGGGCAACGGCCAAGCCGTGATCAAGCTGGCCAAGCTGGACGGCCAGGCCGTCAAGCAGCTGTCGGACACCTACAACCAGTTGATGCGCCAGTACATGGCGAACACCGAAGACGAAGGCCTGAAGGACGAACAGGTCCAGGTGCTGCTGGATAACGCCGGCAAGCTGCTGGCCGGCAACCCGTCGTTCAGCATCGATCCGCTCAGCTGGAAGACCGGCAAGGGCGAAAGCAAGCTGACCTTCACGCTGGACCTGGCCAACCCGCCCGACGTCAAGAACCTGACGCCGCAGGAAATTGCCGTCCAGGCCATCAAGCGCATCGACGCCACGCTGATCATCTCCAAGCCGATGGTCCAGGACCTGATGACGCAATACGCCGTCAAGAAGGACGGCATGGCTGCCGACAAGGCTGCTGAGGAAGCCGAACAGAACGTGCGCCAGATGTCCGGCATGGCCGAGATGTTCAACGTGGGCAAGAACGAAGGCGACAACATCGTCGGCAAGTTCACCTTCGCTGAAGGCATGGGCGACCTGAACGGCAAGAAGATCCCGGCCGACGAACTCTTCTCCGGCCTGCTGGGCGCAGCCGGCATGGGTTCCATGGACGACGAAGACGAAGAAGAGCAGATGCCCGGCATGAGCCAGGAAGAACCGGCCGCGTCCGACACGCCGGTGGCCGGCCTGATGCAGGACTTCAGCCTGGATACGGTCAGCAGCATGCTGGACGACATGGGCTACACGGTGAAGAAGAGCGACGGTGACGAAGGCCCCGTGCTGGTGCTGGATACCGGCACCACAGGCGCCAGCGACCTGCGCCTGGAATTCCTGTGCAACGACTTCACCGAGAAGTGCCTGGACCTGGTCGTGACGGCCACGTACAAGACCAAGAAGCCGATGTCCCTGAAAGCCATCAACACGTGGAACCAGGAATACCGCTGGACCCGTGCCTACCTGGACGACAAGAACCAGGCTGTGCTGCAGATGGACATGAACGCGGAAGGCGGCATCGGCAAGGAAAACCTGCAGATCCTGCTGAACACCTTCATCAGCATCGCCGAAGACTTCGGCACGCTGAGCAAGGGCGCGGCCACCAAGTAAGCCGCTGCCACGAAGACCCAAAGAAAAACCCCCATCGAAAGATGGGGGTTTTTTATTGCCGGATCGGGATCAACCTGATCCCGATCCCGGCTCATGCCATCAGGCGTACGCTTCGATCGGCAGGCACGCGCACACCAGGTTGCGGTCGCCGTAGGCGTTGTCCACACGGCCCACCGGCGGCCAGTACTTGGCCTCGCGCAGCGACGCCACCGGATAGGCAGCCTGCTGGCGCGGGTAGTCGTGCAGCCATTCTTCGGCCAGCAGCATCTGCGCGGTGTGCGGCGCGTTCTTCAGGACGTTGTCTTCGCGGTCGCGTTCGCCGCGTTCGACCTGGGCGATTTCCTCGCGGATCGAGATCATCGCGTCGATGAAGCGATCCAGCTCGGCCACGCCTTCGGATTCCGTCGGCTCGACCATCAGCGTGCCGGCCACCGGGAAGCTCATGGTCGGCGCATGGAAACCGTAGTCCATCAGGCGCTTGGCGATGTCTTCGGCGCTGATGCCGCTGACTTCCTTCAGCGGACGCACGTCCAGGATGCATTCATGCGCCACGCGGCCGTTGCGGCCCGCGTACAGGACCGGGTAGTGGTCGCGCAGTCGGGTGGCGATGTAGTTGGCGTTCAGGATGGCCACTTCGGTAGCGCGGCGCAGGCCGTCGGCGCCCATCAGCGAGATGTACACGAACGGAATCGGCAGGATGCCGGCGGAACCGAACGGCGCGGCCGACACGGGGCCGACCTTCGCGTCGCCGGGCAGCTTGCCCTGCTCGTTCACCACGCCCGGCAGGTACGGCGCCAGATGGGCGCGCACCGCCACGGGACCCACGCCGGGGCCGCCGCCGCCGTGCGGAATGCAGAACGTCTTGTGCAGGTTCAGGTGGGACACGTCCGAACCGAACTTGCCCGGCTGGGCCACGCCGACCATCGCGTTCATGTTGGCGCCATCCAGGTAGACCTGGCCGCCAGCCTGGTGGACCAGATCGCAGATCTCGGTCACGGCTTCTTCGAACACGCCGTGCGTGGACGGGTAGGTGATCATCAGCGCGGCCAGCTTGTCACCGACCTGTTCGATCTTGGCGCGCAGGTCGCCCAAGTCGACGTTGCCATTGGAGTCGGAGGCCACCACCACCACGTCCATGCCGGCCAACTGCGCCGAGGCGGGGTTGGTGCCGTGCGCCGACGACGGGATCAGGCAGACGTTGCGCTGATGCTGGCCGTTGGCCTGGTGGTAGCCGCGGATCGCCAGCAGGCCGGCGTATTCGCCCTGCGCGCCCGAGTTGGGCTGCAGGCTGATGTTGTCGTAGCCGGTGATCTCGCACAGCGCGGCCGACAGGCGATCGATCAGCTCGTTGTAGCCCTGGCTTTGCGAAGTGGGTGCGAACGGGTGGATCAGCGCGAACTCGGGCCAGGTGATCGGAATCATCTCGGCGGTGGCGTTCAGCTTCATGGTGCACGAGCCCAGCGGGATCATCGTGCGGTCCAGGGCCAGATCCTTGTCGGCCAGACGGCGCAGGTAGCGCAGCATGTCGGTTTCGGACTGCACGCTGGAGAAGACCGGGTGCGTCAGGATGGCGCTTTCGCGGGCCACCGAAGCGGGGATGCCGCCAGCGGCTGCGGCGTCCAGCGCGTCGATGTCGAGTTCGACATCATCGCGCTCCAGGCCGGCGGCAAACACGTTGACCAGCGCTTGCAGATCGGCCGTGGTGACGGTCTCGTCCAGCGACACCGCCAGGCGGGCGCCGTCGACGCGGCGAAGGTTGATGTGCTCGCACTCGGCGGCCGTCAGGATGGCCGGGGTCGCGGGGCCGGTTTCCAGCAACAGCGTGTCGAAGAACGTGTCGTTCACGACCTTCACGCCCAGCTTCACGAGTTCGGCGCGCAGGATGGCGGTGCTGCGCTGCACGCGGCAGGCGATGCGACGGATGCCAACCGGGCCGTGCCACACGGCGTACATGCCGGCCATCACGGCCAGCAGCACCTGCGCGGTGCAGATGTTCGACGTCGCCTTTTCGCGGCGGATATGCTGTTCGCGCGTTTGCAGCGCCAGACGCATCGCCGGATTGCCTTGCGAGTCCTTGGACACGCCGACCAGGCGGCCGGCCATGTTGCGCTTGAACGAATCCTTGCAAGCCATGAAGCCGGCGTGCGGGCCGCCGAAGCCGAACGGCACGCCGAAGCGTTGCGCCGAACCGATGGCGATGTCCGCGCCCCACTCGCCCGGGGCGGCCAGCACGGCCAGCGCCAGCAGGTCGGTGGCGCACGCTACCACGGCGCCTTGCGCGTGGGCGGTTTCGGTCAGCTTGCGGTAGTCGGCGACGGAGCCGGTGCTGTGCGGGTACTGCAGCAGTACGCCGAAGCACTCGGGCAGGCCTTCGGCCTCGTCGCCCACCGCGATTTCAAGTCCCAGGCCTTCGGCGCGCGTGCGCACGACTTCAATGGTCTGGGGATGCACATGGCGCGAGATGAAGAACACCGGGCTTTGCGACTTGGCGCCGCGGCGGGCCAGCGTCATGGCTTCGGCGGCAGCGGTGCTTTCATCCAGCAGCGAGGCGTTGGAAATGTCCAGCCCGGTCAGGTCCGCGACCATGGTCTGGTAGTTCAGCAGGGCTTCCAGACGGCCCTGCGAGATCTCCGGCTGGTAAGGCGTATAGGCCGTGTACCAGGCGGGGTTCTCAAGAATATTGCGCAGCACGACGTTGGGCGTCTGCGTGCCGTAGTAACCCTGGCCGATGTAGTTGCGGTACACCTTGTTGCGGCCCGCGATCTGCTTCAGTTCGGCCAGCACGTCGGTTTCGCTGCGCGAGGGCGGCAGCGCCAACGGGGCCTGGCTGCGGATCTTGGCGGGCACGACTTCTTCGATCAAGGCGTCCAGGCTGGGGCTGCCAATCACGCTCAGCATGGTGGCCTGGTCGGCATCGGAGGGGCCGATGTGGCGGGGAATGAAGTCGGTATGGGTGTCTAGGGCGCGCGACATGGGGGGATCTCGGGGTGGTGGTGCGTCAGGGCGGGCGCGGCACAGGGGCTGCGCCCGCCTGGGGCCAGCTTTAGCCGTTGGCGACGGCTTCGTAGCCGGCAGCGTCAAGCAGCTTGTCGGCATCGGCGGCGTTGACCGGCTTGATCTTGAAGATCCAGGCGGTGAAGGCCGATTCGTTGATCAGGTTGGGGTTGTTTTCCAGCTCATCGTTGAACGCGACGATTTCGCCGGCCACGGGTGCGTAGATGTCGGAGGCGGCCTTGACCGACTCGACCACGCCGGCGGTTTCGCCCGCGTTCAGCTTGGCGCCGACCTTCACGTCGCCAACGAAAACCAGATCGCCCAATTGATCCTGGGCGGTGTCGGTGATGCCGACGACGAACACGTCGCCTTCAGCTTTGACCCATTCGTGGGACTGGGTGTACTTGCGATCGGTGGGCAGACTCATGGGAACTCCTGAGGGAATGCGGGTAGATGAATGGTGTTGCGCGCCTCGCGCGGGCGACGCTTGCCCTGGCCGGGCCGGCGCTCGCGCGAAGCTTCGAGTTTACGAGTGTTCGACGGCTTTGCCGTTACGGACAAACGGCAGTTTGCAGACCAGGGCGGGCACCCATTTGCCGCGGATGTCGACCTCGACCGTGTCGCCCGGACGCACGCCTTGCGGCAGGCGGGCAAAGCCGACCGACACGCCCAGGGTGGGCGACATGGTGCCGCTGGTGAGTTCACCCGTGCCGGCCGGCGTACGCACGGCCATGTGGGCGCGCATGACGCCGCGCTCTTGCAGCTTCAGGCCAACGAAGGCGGCGGGGGTGGCGAACTGCTCCAGCGCGTCGCGGCCGATGAAACGGCGCTCAGCGTCTTTCAGGGAGACGGTCCAGGTCAGGCCGGCCTGGTCGGGGTGGGTCAGCTCGTCCATGTCCTGGCCGTACAGGTTCATGCCGGCCTCCAGGCGCAGCGTGTCGCGCGCGCCCAGGCCCGCCGGGCGCACGCCCTGGGCGACCAGATCGCGCCACAGCTGCACGACTTCGGTGGCGGGCAGGACGATTTCAAAGCCGTCTTCACCGGTGTAGCCGGTACGGGCGACGAGCGTGTCGTCGCCCACGATGGCGGCGACGAAGGGGGTCAGCGCTTCAGTTGCGGCCTGCCAGGCCGGGCGGGCAGCCCAGACCTTGGCGCGGGCGTTCGGGCCCTGCACGGCCACCATGGCCAGATCGCGGCGCGGGGTGATGGTGACGTCGAAATTGCCGGCCTGCTTCACGCGCTGCATCCAGGCCATGTCTTTGTCGGCCGTGCCGGCGTTGACCACCACGCGCCATTCGTCGGCGGCGAAAAAGTAGATGATCAGGTCGTCGATGACGCCGCCTTGCGGGTTCAGCATGCAGGAGTACAGCGCCTTGCCCGGCACCGTCAGCTTGGCCACGTCATTGGCGACCAGACGCTGCAGGAAGGCAAAGGCGTCCGGGCCGACGACGTCGGCGTTCAGCATGTGCGACACGTCGAACATGCCGGCGTCCTGACGCACCGCGTGGTGTTCTTCCAGCTGCGAGCCGTAGGCCAAGGGCATGTCCCATCCGCCGAAATCGACCATTCGGGCGCCGGAGGCGATATGTTCTTCGGCCAGCGGGGTGCGTTTGAGGGTTGCGGACATGCGCGGAAACTCCGGGACGGCAGGGCTCTGCCAGGGTTACGGAATGCCGGTCGCGGCAGGCGGACTACGCCCGCGCGGCTACGGCTGAATCTTCCGCCCCTCTGTCCTTTTGCCTGAGAGTTGCCCCGCGCATGGCGGGTTTGCACCTTCGGCGCCTGGGCTGCTCGTTGTGTCCCTTGTTCAGGGCCGGCGCCAGGTCTCTCCAGAGTACTGTTTTGCCGCATCCGCACGGTAAAAAACCGGGACAGGGCAAGCATGTGCGGTATCGGTTACCTGAGCGATTCTGGGCGAATTGCGCCTTCGGCGGCGGCCCGAAATGAAAGGCCGCTCTCTCCCGCAAACATGCGTGACAGCGGCGCCAAGCATACAACGAAAAGAAGCCCCCGGGAAAGGCCCCCACGCCGCGCATGCTACGCATGCTTGCTGCCCCCCAAGGGGGCTTTTTCCCCTTGGGGCGGCCCGGCGGGGAAAAGGCCCCCACGCCGCGCACGCTACGCATGCTTGCTGCCCCCCAAGGGGGCTTTTTCCCCTTGGGGCGGCCCGGCGAGGAAAAGGCCCCCACGCCGCGCACGCTACGCATGCTTGCTGCCCCCCAAGGGGGCTTTTTCCCCTTGGGGCGGCCCGGCGGGGAAAATGCCCCCACGCCGCGCGCGCTACGCATGCTTGCTGCCCCCCGAGGGGGCTTTTTCCCCTTGGGGCGGCCCGGCGGGGAAAACCCGTCTTCTGACGCCCAGCCGGGTCAGCCCAACGCGGTGTCCAGCAACATCATCAGCACGAAGCCGATCATCAGCCCGCAGGTGGCATATACCTCGTGGCCCTTGCGGTGCGACTCCGGGATGATCTCGTGGCTGATGACGAACAGCATGGCGCCGGCCGCAAAACCCAGGCCCCACGGCAGCATCGGCGCCGAGAATCCGACGATGGCGGCGCCGATCACCGCGCCCAGCGGTTCAACGAGCCCGGACAGCATGCCCAACGCCACGGCGAAGGAGCGCTTGTAGCCGGCGGCCAGCAGCGCCACCGCCACGACCAGCCCTTCCGGGATGTCCTGGATGGCAATGCCTGTAGCCAATGCGGTGCCCCGCACGGGGTCGCTGCCCGCATAGCCCACGCCGATGGCCAGGCCTTCGGGCAGGTTGTGCAAGGTGATGGCGAACACAAACAGCCAGGTGCGGCGCAGGCGGTGCGCCTCGATGCCCTCGCGGCCCTTGATGAAATGCTCATGCGGCAAGGTGCGGTCCATCACCAGCAGGACCGCCGCGCCCAGCAGGATGGCCGCGCCGACGGTCAGGCCTGCGCCCCACGGCCCCATGCCCTGGGTCTTGGCGGCCTCGATGCCGGGCGCCACCAGCGAAAAGGCGCTGGCGGCCAGCATCACCCCGGCGCCAAAGCCGAACATGCTGTCCTGCACCTTCTGCGGGATGGTGCGGGCAAAGAGGATGGGAAGCGTGCCCAGCGCGGTGGCGGCAGCCGCCACCAAGCCGCCCAGCAGCGCGTCGGCCACGTGCGGCGCGCGCACGTCCAGGTAGGCCCAGAGCTGATGCAGCGCCAGGCAGGACACCATGACGGCAAGCGTCCACACGCTGATGCTGGTGGCCGCGGGCCGCACGCGATGACGGCTGAAGGTGTTCATAGGGCCGCTCCCCTCCTTGAGAGAGATGCGCTCAGCCCTTCGCGGCCGCATAGCGGCGAGCCACTTCGGGCCAGTTCACGACATTGTAGAAGGCGCCGATATATTCGGGACGGCGGTTCTGATACTTCAGATAGTAGGCGTGTTCCCAGACGTCCAGACCCAGGATCGGGGTATTGCCCTGCATCAGCGGGCTGTCCTGGTTGGCGCTGCTTTCCACCACCAGCTTGCCGGCCGGCGTCACCGACAGCCAGGCCCAACCGCTGCCGAAGCGCGTCAGCGCCGCCTTGGTGAAGGCCTCGCGGAAGGCGGCCAAACCGCCCAGTTCGGATTCGATGGCGGCCGCCAGCGCGCCGTCGGGTTCGCCGCCGCCTTCGGGCGACATCACCGACCAGAACAGGCTGTGGTTGGCGTGGCCGCCGCCGTGGTTGCGTACGGCGCCACGGATGGCCTCGGGCAACTGGTCCAGGCGGGCCACCAGGGCTTCGACGGGTTCATCGGTGCTGATGCCGGCGCCGTCCAGGGCCGCGTTCAGACTGGTGACATAGGTTTGATGATGCTTGCTGTAGTGGATCTCCATCGTCATCGCGTCGATGTGAGGCTCCAGGGCGTCATAGGCGTACGGCAGGGTCGGAAGGGTGTAGGCCATGCATGTCTCCGGTGGACCCGCCTTCCCGATGGAAGGCGCAAGTCAATAGCGAAAACATAAATGATATGTATTTTTATTTGATATCACAATGGTATTGTTGCAATTCGTGCCATAGCGCCTGGCTATGCGCCGGGCACCCTGCCTACAGCGCCTTGCCGCAAGCCACGCCCGACGCCCAGGCCCACTGGAAGTTGTAGCCGCCCAGCCAGCCGGTGACGTCCACGGCTTCGCCGATGAAATACAGCCCCGGGGTGGTCTTGGCCTGCATGGACTTCTGGTCCAGCCCGCGCGTGTCCACACCGCCGCGCATCACTTCGGCCTTCTTGTAGCCGGCGGTGCCGCTGGGCACCAGCGACCATTGATGGATGTCCTGCGCCAGCGCCCGCAGCGTCTTGTCCGGCGCGTCGGCGAGACGCAACGCGGCCAGACCGGGTTTGCCGCCCTGCTCGGCCAGATGCAGCCAGCGGTCAGCCAGCCGTTTGGGCCAAAGCCCCGCCAGCACGGTATGCAACTGCTGCCGGTTGCCGGATTTGGCGGCCAGCAGTTCCTGGGCCAGATCGCGGCCCGGCGCCAGGTCGATCACGATGGGCTCACCGGGCTTCCAATAGCTGGAGATCTGCAGGATCGCCGGGCCCGACAGGCCCCGGTGGGTGAACAGCAGGTCTTCCAGGAATTCGCCCCGCGCCTTGCCCTGCCCCGTGTGCAGGCCGACTTCCAGCGCCACGCCCGACAGCTCAGACAACGCCTGCCATTGCGCGGGGTCGAAAGTCAGCGGCACCAGCGCCGGCCGGGGCTCGACGACTTTCAGGCCGAATTGCCGCGCGATCTTCAAGCCGAAGTCAGTGGCGCCCAGTTGCGGGATCGCCATGCCGCCGGTGGCCACGACCAGCTTGGCCGCGCGGATCACGCCCTGGGCGGTGCGCAGCTCAAAGCCCGCTTCACCGTGGCCGATCTCGGATACCGAACAGCCCATGCGCCATTGCACCTTGCCGGCGTCGCACTCGGCGCGCAGCATGTCGATGATGGATTCGCTGGAATCGTCGCAGAACAGCTGGCCGCGATGCTTCTCGTGCCAGGCGATATGGTGGCGCCTCATCAGCGCCAGAAAATCCTGCGGCGTGTAGGCCGACAACGCCGAACGACAGAAATGCGGGTTGTCGGACAGGAAATTGGCGGGTCCGGCCCCGATGTTGGTGAAATTGCAGCGGCCGCCGCCGGAAATGCGGATCTTCTCCGCCAGGCGTTCGGCATGGTCGACCAGCACCACGCGCAAGCCGCGCTGGCCGGCCACCGCTGCACACATCATGCCAGCGGCGCCGGCGCCGAGTACGGCTACATCAAACATCAGGACTCCAGACCCGCAGGCCTTACTCTTCGATCAGGCAATCAACGTAGTAGCGCTTTTCGCCATTCGGACCCACTTCGTCGGCCAGGCCGTGGATGTAGGTTTCGAAGCCGGGGAAGCGCTCATTGAACTCGCGCGCGAATTGCAGGTACTGCACGATCGTGCGGTTGAAGCGTTCGCCCGGGATCAGCAGCGGGATGCCCGGGGGATACGGCGTCAGCAGCACGCCGGTCACGCGGCCTTCCAGCTTGTCGATGTCGACGCGTTCGACCTCGCGGTGCGCCATGCGGGCAAAAGCGTCCGACGGCTTCAGCGCCGGCACCATGTCGCTCAGGTACATCTCGGTGGTCAAGCGGGCGACGTCGCGCGCGCGGTAGGCCTCGTGGATCTCTTGGCAGAGATCGCGCAGGCCCATGCGCTCGTAACGGCGATGGACCTTGCAGAAGTCCGGCAGGATGCGCCACAGCGGCTGGTTGCGGTCGTAGTCGTCCTTGAACTGCTGCAAGGCGGTCAGCAGCGTGTTCCAGCGGCCCTTGGTGATGCCGATGGTGAACAGGATGAAGAACGAATACAGGCCCGTCTTCTCGACCACCACGCCGTGCTCGGTCAGGTACTTGGAGACCAGGGCGGCGGGGATGCCCGTTTCGCCGAAGCTGCCGGACATGTCCAGCCCCGGGGTGATGACCGTGGCCTTGATCGGGTCCAGCATGTTGAAGCCTTCGGCCATTTCGCCGAAGCCGTGCCAATGGTCGTTGGCTTCCAGGATCCATTCGTCACGGTTGCCGATGCCTTCGGACACCAGGCGGTTCGGGCCCCAGACCTTGAACCACCAGTCGTTCTTGCCGAACTCGGACTCCACCTTGCGCATGGCGCGGCGGAAATCCAGCGCTTCGCGGATGCTTTCCTCGACCAGCGCGGTGCCTCCCGGCGGCTCCATCATGGCGGCCGCCACGTCGCACGACGCGATGATCGCGTACTGCGGGGACGTCGACGTGTGCATCAGGTACGCCTCGTTGAAGACGTTGCGGTCCAGCTTGCGGGTCTCGGACTCCTGCACGATGATTTGCGAGGCCTGCGAGATGCCGGCCAGCAGCTTGTGCGTGGAGTGCGTAGCGAAGACCATCGCGTCATGGCTGCGCGGACGGTCCTGGCCGATGGCGTGCATGTCCTTGTAGAACTCGTGGAACGAGGCGTGCGGCAGCCAGGCTTCGTCGAAGTGCAGCGTATCGACATAGCTGCCGAGCTGCTCCTTGATCATTTCCACGTTGTAGATGACGCCGTCGTACGTGCTTTGCGTCAGGGTCAGGATGCGCGGGTTCTTGTTCACCGCTTCGCGCGCGAAGGGGTTGGCTTCGATCTTCTTGCGGATATTGTCCGGGTGGAACTCTTCCAGCGGGATCGGGCCGATGATGCCCAGGTGGTTGCGCGTGGGGCGCAGGAACACCGGGATCGCGCCCGTCATCGTGATGGCGTGCAGAATCGACTTGTGGCAGTTGCGGTCCACTACCACCACGTCGCCCGCGGCGACGTTGGCATGCCACACGACCTTGTTCGAGGTCGAGGTGCCGTTGGTGACGAAGAAGCAATGGTCAGCATGGAAGATGCGCGCGGCGTTCAGCTCGGACTCGGCAACGGGGCCGGTGTGGTCCAGCAGCTGGCCCAGTTCGTCCACGGCGTTGCAGACGTCGGCGCGCAGCATGTTCTCGCCGAAGAACTGGTGGAACATGCGTCCGACCGGGCTCTTCAGGAACGCCACGCCGCCCGAGTGGCCGGGACAGTGCCAGGAGTACGAACCGTCCTGCGCGTACTTCACCAGTTCGCGGAAGAACGGCGGCGGCAGCGAATCCACGTAGCTGCGGGCCTCGCGGATGATGTGGCGCGCCACGAATTCGGGGGTGTCCTCGAACATGTGGATGAAGCCGTGCAGTTCGCGCAGGATGTCGTTCGGAATGTGTTCCGACGTGCGCGTCTCGCCATACAGATAGATGGGGATATCGGCGTTGCGGAAGCGCAGTTCGCCGATGAACATGCGCAGGTTCTTGATCGCGCTGGCCACGTCCTCGGGCGAATCCACGTCGAACTCTTCATCGTCGATCGACAGGATGAAGGCGCTGGCGCGGCTTTGCTGTTGCGCAAACGAACTCAGGTCGCCATAACTGGTCACCCCGATCACCTCGACGCCCTCGGCCTCGATCGCTTCAGATAAGGCACGGATACCCAAACCGGACGCGTTCTCGGAACGGTAGTCCTCGTCGATGATGAAGATGGGGAAGCGGAATTTCATGCAGGCGCTCCTGGGGCAAGGCGGGATCGGACGCTTATCGCGGCGCGAGTGTACTTCTAGTAAAAATCCGCCTGATGACAGACGGCGCGACCACCCACCGGGGAGGCGGGAATGGCGGAATTGTAGGGCTGTTTTTCTTACAGTCCTAAGGGAAATCCCCAGAAGGCCTGCACGGCCGTTGTCATCGCGCCAAAAGCGGGCGCTTTCAGCGCGGCGACAACGGCGCCGGGCTAGCGGATCGTGTGGGCTTCGCCCTTTTGCAAGGCGGCCGTGAAGAGCTCGAAGTAGGCGGGGATAGCCTCGGCGGCGCCGTAGCGGATGCGCCGTTCGACCTTGGCAATGGCGCCAAAACAGACTTCGGAGCCGGGGTCGCCGCAGACCAGCACGACGGGGTCTTCGTCGTCGCAGACCTCGTAGAGGCCGCCGTGGGCGCGGCGCCCGATCTCGTACAGGTAGGCGGCGGCGCCGACGGTCTGCATGGGGGTAAGAGGCAAGGTCCCGACGTGGGCGGCCTCCAGCGCGTCATCTAGCGCATGGACACTGGACAGGGAATAGTCCAACACTGCGCCAGTGGAACTGGCGGCTTGTACAAAGTCTTGCGCAGCATCCGCCACACGGGCGACGAATTCTTCCTGCACTTCGTCGCGCTTGGCGTCCTGGTTTATCTTGAGGAAACCGAACATCATTGGCTCCTTTGTGAAAACCGCAAGCGGCAATGGTCCCATTATAGGCAAGCGGCCCGCCTATACTGCCCAAACGCCCCCAACCGTTCCGTATTCCCAACACTTCGCCAGCCATGCCCTCACCGCTTGTCAGACGTCTGACCGCCCCGGATGCCCCGTCCCTGCGTCAATTGCGCCTGGACGCCCTGGTGGAAACCCCCGAATCGTTCGGATCGAGTTACGAAGAGGAACACACGCTGACACTGGAAGACATCCGGGGGTGGATCACGCCGCTGGATGACGGCGCGATGTTCGGCGTATTCACGGACGACGCGCTTGCCGGCATGGTGGGCGTGGGCCGCCAGCGCAAACTGAAGATGCGCCACAAGGCGCATATCTGGAGCATGTACGTCGCCCCTGCGCAGCGCGGGCGCGGCCTGGGGCGGCTACTGATGCATGCGGCGATCGCGCACGCCCAGACCATGCGCGGCATCCGGCAGGTGCAGTTGAGCGTGACCGCCAACAACACCGCCGCGGCGACGCTGTACGCCAGCCTGGGCTTCGCTGAATACGGCAGGGAACGCGAGGCGCTGTGCGTGAACGGCAACCTCTACGACGAAACCCTGATGGCGCTGGCGCTGACCGGCAAGTAGGCCAGCGGCTCAGGCACTCGCCCTGCGGCGGACGCCGTACGCGCACACCTGGTTGCGGCCGCCGTCCTTGGCCTTGTACAGCGCCTGATCCGCCGCCTTGATCACCGCGTCCGGCGCCCGCAAGGCGTCGCCGCGCTCGGCCACGCCGATGCTGACCGTCACCCGCAACGGACGCGAACCGCGTCCGCCTCGACCGCCCCGCCGGCGCTGGCCGACCTGGTCCGCCTTGGGGCGGGCCGGCTTGTCGCGCAGGCGCATCTGATAGGCCTCGATGGCGCGCCGGACGGTTTCCAGGTGGGGCATGCTTTCCGCCGCCGTCTTGCCCGGGAACACCAACGTGAACTCTTCGCCGCCGTACCGGTAAGCCTGGCCGCCGCCGGGCACGCGCCGCAATTGCGACGCCACCATGCGCAGCACCTGGTCACCCACGTCGTGCCCGTGCGTATCGTTGAAGATCTTGAAGTGGTCCACGTCGGCCATCGCAAGCGTGTAGACGCGGCCCATGCGCTGCAGGCGTTCGTTCAACGCGCGGCGGCCCGGCAAACCGGTCAGCTCGTCGCGAAACGCCATATGGAAGCCTTCGTGCGCCAGCGAAATCGAAAGCGCCGTGAGCGCTGCCGCCGACATGAGGGCCAGTTCGATGGGATGCTGCGCGCCGCGCGGCAAGGCCCACGCCATGCAGACAAAGCCCAGCCATTGCCCCGCCTGCTGTGGACGCCCGTAGCGCAGCAACAGCAAAGTCAGCGTCAGGCCCGTCAAGAGCAGCCCCACCAGCGCCTCGACCGGCACGCCCAGGCGCGCCAGCTTGCCCTGCACCGCCAACGTCCCGAAGACATCGGCCAGGCCATCCTTGCCGACCAGCGCGATCGCCGCCACGCCTACAGCCATCAGCCCGATGCGCGCCACCATGTCCAGCAGCATGCTTGACCGCTCCGACCACAGCGCATTGATCGTATAGGCCATCGACCACCAGGCCAGCACCGGCCCCAGCGCCCACGGCGCCTCGCGGGCCAGCGTCGGCCAGACGGCGGTGGCGGCCAGCACGCACAGCATCAGCGCCATGGTTTGCGAACGCTGGTACATCAGGCAGATCGCCGCGCCGATCAGCGCCATCACCCACGGCACGAAGGGCACGATCAGCGTCAGCGCCGGCGGCCATTCGCGCCACAGCATCAGCCCGACCGCGGCGGCCACTGGCAGCGCGGGATAGAACAACAGGGGCAGCCAGGGGATATGGGGGTAACGCACGGGTCGGGGCCTTGCTCAGCTTGCAGAGATGACGTCGCCAAATCGGCAAACACATATAACCTTTTTACGGCCACGCCAGCGGTTTTCTTTAGCGCGCGGCGCGCACACTGCCGGCCGCACGCCGCGTCGGACCCGTGATATGGTTTCCAGGCCCATTCAAAGGAAAAGCCCTATGCACATCCTGGTCAATATCGATGTCCCCGATCTTGAACACGCCATCGACTTCTATCGGCGTGCCTTCGGATTGAGCCTGCATCGACGACTGGGACCGAAAGCAGCGGAAATGCTGGGCGCCAATGCACCCATCTATCTGTTGGAGAAGGCGGCTGGAAGCCCCGCGGCCAGCGCGGCGCGCCAGACTCGCGACTACGCGCGGCACTGGACGCCCGTGCATCTGGACGTGGTGGTCGATGACGTGGACCGCGCCGTCGATCAGGCCGTTGCGGCCGGCGCCCGCCTGGAAGATCCGGCTGCCTCGCACGCCTGGGGCCGCATCGCGCACCTGAGCGACCCTTACGGCCACGGCATTTGCATCCTGCAATTCCTGGGCCGCGGCTATGACGAACTGTCAGACGGTAACGTCCAGTACCGGCCGGTGTCGGCAGTGGATTTCGACGCGCTGGCCACCCTGCGTATCGACGCCATGCGCGACAGCCTTGAGCGCTTGGGCCGCTTCGACCCGGAACGGGCGCGCAGCCGGCTGCGCGATACCTTCCAGCCGGAACACACGTGGGCGATCCAGCACAACGGGCAATGGGTGGGGTTCTACGCCCTGCGTCCGGAAGGCGCGGGCTTGCGGCTGGACCACCTGTATGTGGTGCCCGCCGCGCAGGGGCAAGGCCTGGGCAGCCAGGTGATGCGCAAGATCCTGCAAGATGCCGACAGCCGCGGGCTGCCGGTCGCCGTGGGCGCGTTGCGCGGCAGCGATTCCAACCGCTTCTATCGCCGTCATGGATTTGTCCAGACGGCGGAAAGCGAATGGGATATCGACTACCTGCGCCCCGTGCCGGGGCAGGACGACTGACGGATCAGGTACGCGGCAGCGTGACGCCGCGCTGGCCCTGATACTTGCCGCCGCGGTCGGCGTACGAGGTCTCGCACACTTCGTCGCTTTCCAGGAACAGCATCTGCGCGCAGCCTTCGCCGGCGTAGATCTTGGCCGGCAGGGGCGTGGTGTTCGAGAATTCCAGCGTGACGTGGCCCTCCCATTCGGGTTCCAGCGGCGTCACGTTGACGATGATGCCGCAGCGCGCGTAGGTGCTCTTGCCCAGGCAGATCGTCAGGACGCTGCGCGGGATGCGGAAGTATTCGACCGTGCGGGCCAGGGCGAACGAGTTGGGCGGGATGATGCAGACGTCGCCCTTGAAGTCCACGAAAGAGCCTTCGTCGAAGTTCTTCGGATCGACGATGGTGGAATTGATGTTGGTGAATATCTTGAATTCGTCGGCGCAGCGCACGTCGTAGCCGTAGCTGCTGGTGCCGTAACTGACGATGCGCCCGCCATTGGCCGTGCGGACCTGACCCGCTTCAAAGGGTTCGATCATGCCGGCTTCGGCCTGGCGGCGGATCCAGCGGTCGCTTTTGATGCTCATGGTGGGATTGGTGCTAAGGGTAAGGAATGGGCCTCATTTTATCCCGAGCGCGCCCGAGCTGCCTGCGGGCGGGGCGGGACGCCTTGATCCCGCCCCGCCAACCGACGTTCAGTTGCCCCAGAAGGTCCGATAGACCAGCGCGATGCCGTTGACCGAACCGCCCTTCAAGTCAACGGACAGGCCGCGCGCCAGCCGGTAACTGGCCCGGCCGACCGTGTCGCTGCCCGCCAGCGCCTGCTCGACGCTGAGCGTGATGCCGTTGGCGAACGACTTGCTGGCCACCAGGAACTGGGTCGCCAGCTGGCTGTCGCTGTCCCGGTTGACATCGCCGGCCACCGTGCGGTCCGGCAAGATGCTGCCGGAACTTCCGATATTCCCGGTGCGCACGCTGACGTCGTCCAGGCCGAATTGCTTGTAGAACGGCTGCCCGCCCCCCAGCAGCGCCGTACCGACCGACACCAGCAAGGCCGCGTCGCTGCCGCTTTCATCCGGACCCCGGCCCAACAGCAGCCAGGAGAGCTTTTCCACGTCGCTGACGTCGGGATAGGACACGAGGTCGATCCGGGGACGTTGCGCCGTGCCGACGACCTTCACGCCCGCCTCGACCTGTTCGCCGGTGCGCAGGGCCTCGATGTCCAGCAGAGGATTGTCCAGCCGGCCCTGGAAGGTCAGCGTGCCCCGGCTTAGCCGCAGCTTCTGGCCGTAGGCCTCGATGCCGCCGCCTCGCGTACGCAACTGTCCCACGCCGGACAGCCGGCCGTCGTTCAGCAGGATCTGGATGGAACCCAGCAAGCCCGCGTCCAGGCCCATCCCGGTAATGTAGAAGCGCGGCCCCATGTCGAACTTCAGGTTCATGCTGGTCTGCAACGGCGTCGATACCGCAGTCGGGTCCTGCCCGGCCCGGATCACTTTCACGTCGTCGTCCAGGGAAGGCACGCCTTGCAGGATCTCCAGGCTGAACCAGCCTGCGTCCGCCTTCAGGTCGCCCACGATCTCGATCCGGGGCATGGCCGCCTTCAGGTCGATGACGCCGGACACCATGGCGTAGCGATCCGAGCGCTGCAGCGCCGGGAACCGGTACAGGGTCAGCTTGATGTCACCGCCGCCGTCCATGATGTTCCACTGGCCGCGGGCCTCGGCATAACCGCCCTTGGCCTCGGGGTTGGTCGTGATCCATTCCTTGGTACGCCATTCCGCCGGCATGACTCGCAGCGATGCCGGGAAACGCAGGCTGTCCAGCACCAGCCGGTCGCCATCCAGGCGTGCCGACAAAGTGCCGTCGATCAGGCGCACGCCGTCGTCGATGCGCACTACGCGCAGCTTCTCGCCACGGATCGTCCCGGTGGCGGACCACTTGCCGGCCAGGGTGCCCTGGGCTTCCAGGTTGGCCTTGACCGCGCCGCCGACTTCCATCGAATCGCCGACGAACAGGCCGATCCAGGCCAGATCGGCAATATCGGCGTCCAGCTTGGCGCGCAGGGGCTGGCGCTCGTCCAGCGCCATGCCGCCCTTGGCGTCGACGATCAGTACGGCCGAACCGGTGCCGTTGATCGTGCCCATCTTGGCGGTCGCCAGGTTGATCTTGGCATCCAGCCGACTGGCGTTCGCGGAGGTGGGGGTGGCGGTCACGTCCAACACCAGCGCCTTCACGCCCAGCGGAATGGGCGGGTCGCCCGGAATCAGCAGATCGCCATCGCGGCGCGCGATGCGGGCCTTGCCGCCCAGCCGTCCGTCGAATTTCAGGTCCCACAACAGGTCCAGGGCAATGCGGCGCTGGCCTTCGGGAATCATCGCGTTCACGCGGCTGGGCCCTTTGCCCAGCTTGGAAGCCGCCTCGGGGTCGACGGCGCCGATCACCTGGCGGGCCATGGCGGCCGTGATGACCAGGTTGTCGGCCTGGCCAGCGGTTTCCCAGCGCTTGCCGCCGCCGCGCGAGCCCTGATGCGCCAGGGTCAGGCGTTCCTTGCCGGGCAGCGTCAGGCTCAAGGCGGTCTGTCCGACCTGCCATTGCCACTGCGGCGCCACGGCGGACGGCAGATAGGCCAACGTGACCGGCCGGTCCGTCGTCACGGTAAAGCCGGCCGTATCGGCCGTCAGCTTGGAAAACGCGCCGCGCCATCCCAGCAATGCGGCATCCGGCTGGCCCGCGGCGCCCTTGCCCCAGGCGCCGGTGAATACGATATTGGCCTTGGCGGGCGCTTGCCCCAGCACGCCGGGACGCGGCTTGGCAGGCGTGTAGCCGGCCGTGACCTCGCCGCGATGCGCCGCCACGGTGCCCGCGAACTTGCCCTTCAATTCCGCGCCGCCCGGAATGCCCGGCCAGAACGCATCCAATTGGGGCGCCTGGGCGTCCAGCGTCAGCGCACCGTCCTTGGCGTCCAGTTCACCCTTGGCCTGAACCCGGTTGCGGCCCAGCTTCAGGTCCACGTCCAGTCCGTGGATGCGCAGCCCGGCCAGCGGATCCAAAGATGGATCGGCGGGCGTTGCCGCGGTGCCCGGCGTCGCGGCGTCCGGCGCGGCAATGTCCACCTGCGCCTTCAGCGCCCCCGTCAAGGGCTGCTTGTTCCAGCGCGTGCCGTCTTCGAATCGCAGATCGACGGCCGCATGCCGCAACTGGCTCAGGTTCTCGATATCGGCTTGCACGTCGCCGCGCACGGTCAGCACGGCGGGCGGGATGGCCTCGCCCAGCCACGGCGCCAGATCCAGGCGCTGGGCGCTGACGGTGCCCACGATACGGTCCCGGCCCGCGCCTTGCGCGGTGTCGGACTGCAAATCGAATTGCGCGGAAAGCGTTGATTTATCGGGCAATTGCGCATTCGCGCGGGCGCTGCGCAACACCAGCGCCGTGCGCGGCGCCAGATCGGCCACCACGTCCAGCAACAGCCCGGATCCCGAGCCGTCCAGCTTGGCCTGGATGCCCTCCATCGACCCCGCGGCGTCCGCGCGCAACACCACCTGGCAGGCGGGCGCCGGCGGGCCGGCCAGTTCAGCGGGCTTTGCGTCGGCCGCGGCATCAGGCGCCGGCTTGGCCTTGGGGTCGGCTTTGGCCTTGGGGTCGGCTTTGGCCTTGGGGTCGGCTTTAGGCTTGGAATCAATCTTGGCCTTAGGGTCGGGCTTGGCTGCGGCGCCGGCCTTGACCGGACGCGTGTCGAACACGCCGCTCAGCTTGTCCGCCTGGCACAGCGGGGAATCCGGACCCGAGCCGCGTGCGGTCACGTCCAGCCGCGCGGCGAATGGCCAGGGGTCGGCCATGCCCTGCAATTCGGCCTGGCCCGACACGTCCGCCTGCCCCACCGCATGGCCCACGCGCAGGCTGGCGATGCGCAACTGCGCGCCCTGCTTGCCCGCCGCGAAGGTGGCGTTCAGGTCGCCCAGCGTCACGGGCAACGGCTGGCCATCCTGATCCAGCTGGAAATCGCCCAGGGCCACGCGGTCCACGGCGATGTCCACCGGCAGTGACGGCAGCGTGAACGGGGCGCCGTCGTCTTCCTTGGGCGCCGCGTCGGGCGACGAGGTCAAGGCCACGCGCACCGACTTCGCCGATACGTCGCGCACATGCAGCAGGCGGTCGCCCAAGGCGCGCCAATGCACATCCAGGTGCAAGTCGCTGATGTCGATCCGAGTGCCGCCCATGTCCAGGTCCAGCTTGCCCACCGACACGCCGCGCAAGAGCGAACCGTTCACGTCCAGCGCCTGCCCGTTCAATTGCTGGGCAGCCGTGGTCAGCAGCAGCCGTGTGCCGTTCTGCGAGCCCACCAGCCAAAACAGGAATCCGCTGGCCAGCAAGGCCAGCATCGCCAGGCCCGGCAACCACCACACCAGGATTTGGCGCAGGATTTTGCGCAACACCGTCAAAACGCAATCCCCAACGAAAAGTGCAGGCGCAGGTCGCGTTCACGCTGCCCGTAGGCCAGGTCCAGGAACAACGGGCCGGCCGGCGTGCGCACCCGGGCGCCCACGCCATAGCCCACCGCCATCGACATGTCGCCGAACGATTCGGCCGCGTCGCCGGCGTCCACGAACACGCCCATGCCCCAGCGTTCATTGAAATAGTGGTCGTATTCGACGCTGCCGACCACCAGGGTGGGCGCGCCCACGACGGCGTTGTCGCGCTGCAAGCCGATGCTCTGGTACTTGTAGCCGCGAATAGACCGCGCGCCGCCCGTGCGGAAGCCGAAATCGTCCGGCACCTGCACCTTGCTGCTGGACCAGACGCGGCCGACTTCGCCGCGCACCGTCAGCACGTCGAGCTTGCCGATCGGCCACCATTTCTGGGCCCGCACCCGGGCGCGCGTGTAGGGCTCGCCGGTATCCAGCGTGACGCCGACACCGCCACCCACCGCGATCAGGTTGCCTTCGCGCGGGTCGTACTTGTTGTCCACATCGCGGCGCAGCCACTCGGCCGTCGCAGTCAGCGTCGGCAAGGTGTATTCGTCGCCGCCGTCGATCTTCACGTGATCCTGCGCCAGCAGCAGGCCCCAACGGGTTTCGTATTCCACGCGGCTGTCGCCCGCGCCCTTGCGTTCCTGCAGGCGCGTGGCGCCCAACGCGTAGCGCGTCACGTCCAGGCCCTGGATATCGGAGTGGTCCGCCAGGACGCCGAAGGAATCCTTGTAGCCGCGCTCGGTAGGCGGCAGCAGGAAGTCGGCATAGGCGCGTTGGCGCAGCCGGTCCACGCTGAAGCCCGTCTCCATGGTGAGCGGCTGGCCGAACACCACGTTCTGCCGGTACAGCGACTCCACCCGCAGGCCGGCCTCATCGTCCACGCCCAGCGAGGCCGTGAAACGCTTGGGCGGCGCTTCGACCACCCGCACCTGCACGGGCAGCGTCACTTCGCCATCGGAGTCATAGGCGGCCGGCGGCGGCGGCACGGCGCCCGACACGGACGGGTCACCCGCCGGCGTAGCCGCGGCCAGATCGGTCGACCCCGGCGCGCGGGCCCGGTCCGATTTCGCCTCTTGAGCCTGTTGCTGCTGCTGCGTGGCGCCCGGCTGCTCCAGCGAGACGAATGCGCCCCGGAAGAACGCGGTGGACTGCAAGTCCTGCTGCCAGGTGTCCAACCGGTTCTGATCGTAGGCCGAGCCCACGGAATAGCGCACGTAGCGCTGCACCAGTTTGTCCGGCACCCGTTTCAGGCCTTCGGTATTCAGCTCGCCCATGCGGACCTGGGGTCCGCTGTCGATGGTGACGCGCAGCACGGCCGATGCCGTGTCCGCCTCGATATCGGCCTGCGACGCCGTCATGCGCGCCAACATGAAGTCGCGCGTGGAGACTTGGTCCAACAGGCTCGATTTGGCCCTGTTCCAGTCGCTGTTGATGAACGGCTGCCCCGCCTTCAACTGCCAGTCGTCGCGCAGCTTCTGCACCCGCTGCGCATATTCGGGGCGGGTGATGCGGCCCGTGAATTTCAGGTCCACTTCCGACACGGTCGTGCGCTTGCCGGACACGATGCCGATATCCCAGGTTTCCCCGCCGATATCGGTGCCGGCTTCAAGCGTCACCGTGGGCGAGAAATAGCCCTGGGTCGCCAGGGCAGCCAGCGTCGCGTCGCGCGCGCGCCGGCGCAAGCGGTTGATTTCACCGCCGTCCTGGTCTTCGGCCAAGCGCGCAATCGCGTCCACCGCCTCGGTGATCGCCTGCAGCGCGGCCGGCGGCACGCCGCCAGGGTCCACGATGATCTCCGGGCGTTTGGCCAGCGCCTCGCCCGATACTACGCAAAGTCCAGCCAAGAAGGCTCGGGCTGCCCACCGCATGCGTCAGGTCGGCTGCTGCACGACGATGGACGGAAATTTTCCGGCCATGTCGCGCGGTAACGCCGCCACGCCCGCTGCCAGCTTCCGTGCAATGCCCCGATACAGCGAAGCGGCTTCGCTGCCGGCGTCCGACACCACGGTCGGCGTGCCGGCATCCGTCTGTTCCCGGATTGCCAGCGTGAGCGGCAGGCTGCCCAGCCAGGGCGTCTGGTATTGCTCGGCCATGCGCTGGCCGCCGCCTTCGCCGAAGATGTGTTCGGCGTGCCCGCATTGCGAGCAGATATGGATGGCCATGTTCTCGACGACGCCCAGGATCGGCACTTCCACCTTCTGGAACATGCGCAAACCCTTGCGCGCGTCCAGCAGCGCCACGTCTTGCGGCGTGGTGACGATGACGGCACCCACCACCGGCACTTTCTGCGCCAGGGTCAGCGCCACGTCGCCCGTGCCCGGAGGCATGTCGACGATCAGGTAGTCCAGGTCGCGCCAGTTGGTCTGGCGCAGCAATTGCTCCAGCGCCTGCGTCACCATGGGGCCGCGCCAGATGGCGGGCGAATCGGCGTCGATCAGGAATCCGATGGAATTGGCTTGCAGGCCGTGGCCCGTCAGCGGTTCCATGCTCTTGTTGTCCAGGCTCTCGGGACGGCCGGAAATGCCCAGCATGGTCGGCACGCTGGGGCCGTAGATATCGGCGTCCAGCAGGCCGACCTTGGCGCCTTCGGCGGTCAGGGCCAGGGCCAGGTTCACGGCGGTGGTGCTTTTGCCCACGCCGCCCTTGCCCGAGGCCACTGCAATAATGTTGCGCACGTTCGGCAGGGGCTTCAGGCCCTTCTGCACCGCGTGGGCGGCAACCTTCCAAGTAACCGTGACTTGCGCGTCCGGCGAGCCGGCTGCTGCCAGGGCCGCCACGGCAATATCGCGGATCTGGTCGCGGACGCCGTCGGCCGGATAACCCAGTTCCAACGTCAGGGCGACACGCGGCCCCGTTAATTGAATGTCACGATCTTTTACAGAAACGCCTAGGTCCAATCCGGTGTTCGGGTCGTGCGCGGCGCGCAAAGCGGCGCGGATGTGTTCTATCGTTATACTCATGTCACTATGGTTCCGTAGGCAGCGCGGCTTCTGCGGGCCGCCATCCCCTAAAGGATAGCGGATACACGGGAACCTTTCGCTGCGTTTTGCATCCGACCTTCATGACCAACACACTTATCCGCTTCTTCCGTGCCGTCCTATTCGCCGCCCTGGCCTTGATCGGCATGGCGATGGCGCTGGTCTTCATGCTGTCCACGGCGATCGCCGTGGCGATCCTGTACGTGGTCGCCAAGGTGCGCGGCAAACCTTTCGGCGTACGCGCCTATTGGAGCCAGCGCCAAGGCGCCCGCCCGGGTCCGTTCCAGTCCGCCACCGCCCCCTTCGCCACGCAACCGCGCGGCGATGTGATCGACGTCGAAGCCCGCGAAATCCGCTAACGGCGGCTTTCCCGAAAGCGCTTGCGCCGCCCTGCGGCGCACGCCGGCCGATGCTTTTGGCAGGCCACCCCGGCGCCTTCGCGTGGGTCGCCCGCATGCGGCGTCTGGCCGCCTCCCTCAACCCGCCTCGTTCGCTGCATTGCGATAGGCGGGTTGCGTCATTCCCGGGCACCGGCGCCCCCTGCGGCGGCCAAGTCTGCGCCGTTGCCCTAAAATGGCCGGCCAATCCCCTTTTTCCCCTCAACCTCTACTGACAACCATGTCTCGCACCCTATTTGTCACCACTGCGCTGCCCTACGCCAACGGATCTTTCCACATCGGCCACATCATGGAGTACATCCAGGCCGATATCTGGGTTCGTTCGATGCGAATGGCGGGCCACACGGTGCACTTCGTAGGGGCGGATGACGCGCACGGCGCGCCCATCATGTTGAAGGCTGAAAAGGAAGGCATCACGCCGCAGGCGCTGGTCGCCCGCTACGCCGCTGAGCGCCCGCAATACCTGAACGGCTTCCACATCCGTTTCGACCACTGGCATTCCACGGATTCCGCCGAGAACGTCGCGCTGTCGCACGACATCTATCGCGCGCTGAAAGCCCAGGACCTGATCGAAACGCGCTCGATCGAGCAGTTCTACGACCCCGTCAAGGGCATGTTCCTGGCCGACCGTTACATCAAGGGCGAGTGCCCCAAGTGCCACGCCAAGGACCAGTACGGCGATTCCTGCGAGGTCTGTGGCGCGGTATATGCGCCCACCGAGCTGATCAACCCGTACTCGGCGCTGACCGGCGCCACGCCCGTGCTGAAGTCGTCGGACCACTTCTTCTTCAAGCTGTCCGACCCGCGCTGCGTGGAATTCCTGCAGCAATGGACCACGGGCTCGAACGCCAATGGCGGCAAGCACCTGCAGCCGGAAATGCTGGCCAAGACCCGCGAATGGCTGGGCGCCGAAGACGGCGAAGCCAAGCTGGGCGACTGGGACATTTCGCGCGATGCGCCCTACTTCGGCATCGAGATCCCCGATGCCCCGGGCAAGTACTTCTATGTGTGGCTGGACGCGCCGGTCGGCTACCTGGCGTCCTTGAAGTCGTACTGCGAAGTCAAGGGCCTGGATTTCGACGCCCTGCTCGATCCCAATGGCACCACCGAACAAGTCCACTTCATCGGCAAGGACATCGTGTATTTCCACGCGCTGTTCTGGCCCGCGATGCTGAAGTTCGCCGGCCGCAAGACGCCGGACGCGGTGAATGTGCACGGTTTCATCACCGTCAGCGGTGAAAAGATGTCCAAGAGCCGCGGCACCGGCATCTCGCCGCTGCGCTATCTGGAAATCGGCATGAACGCCGAGTGGATGCGCTACTACATTGCCGCCAAGCTGAACGCCCGCGTCGAAGACATGGACTTCAACCCCGAAGACTTCATCGCCCGAGTCAACAGCGACCTGGTCGGCAAGTACGTCAACATCGCCAGCCGCGCCGCCAGCTTCATCACGAAGCACTTCGACGGCGCCCTGGGCTATTCGGGCGACACCGCCGCGCTGTCGGCGGAATACGCCCAACAGGCCGAATCCATCCGCGCCGCGTTCGAAGCCCGCGAATACAACCGCGCCATCCGCGAAATCATGGCCTACGCCGACGGCATCAACCAGGCATTCGACACGGCCCAGCCGTGGGTGCTGGCCAAGGGCATCGCCACGTCGGACGACGCGCAAAAGGCCGCGCTGCAGGACATCTGCTCGCGTTCGCTGGCAGGCTTCAAGGCCCTGTCCGTGATGCTGGCCCCCGTGCTGCCGTCGCTGGCCGAGCGCGTGGCGCTGGAACTCTTCGGCGCCCAGGCGCCGTTCACGTGGGCCGATGCCGCCGTCCTGCCGCAGCGCGTCGCGCCGTTCAAGCACCTGATGCAGCGCGTCGAACCCCAAATGCTGGAAGACCTGTTCGAACCGCCCGCCGCGCCGGTCGTGGTGCCCGGTGGCGAGCCGCTGGCCGAAACGATCTCGATCGACGACTTCGCCCGCGTCGACCTGCGTATCGCGCAGATCGTCAATTGCGAACACGTCGAAGGTTCGACCAAGCTGCTGCGCCTGACGCTTGACGTGGGCGAAGGCCGCCACCGCAACGTGTTCTCGGGCATCAAGTCGGCCTACAAGCCGGAAGACCTGATCGGCAAGCTGACCGTCATGGTGGCCAACCTGGCCCCGCGCAAGATGAAGTTCGGCGTCTCCGAAGGCATGGTGCTGGCCGCCAGCCACGCGGACGAAGCCGTGGACGCCGGCATCTACGTGCTGGAACCGTTCCCCGGCGCGAAACCCGGCATGCGCGTGCGCTGATCGCGCAACGCCCATCAGGCCAAACGGCCAACTCGCGCAAGCTCAGCGAGTTGGCCGTTTTTGCGTTGGCGGCCGGCAAACTGCGCCACCGCTTTGCCAGGGATTGAACACTTTGACGCCGCAAGGCAGAAAATCCGACGCGTCCCGGGTGACTACGGTCATGTCGTGAACCAGGGCCGTAGCGGCGATCAGCCCGTCGAACAATGGCTGTGCATCCGGCACATGCAGTTGCGCGCCGCGCAACGCCACCGCGTCATCGACGGGCAGCACTCTGCCATCAAAGGTAGGCAACACCTGCTGGTCCAGCCACGATCTGAGTAAAGCGCCCTGCACAGGGTCACGCCGCACCAGGCGCAGTACGCCAATTTCCAGTTCGTGAACAGTGATGGCCGATACGTAGAGTTCACAGATATCCACACTATCGGCCCACTGCGCCACCGGCTCACTGGCTTTGCCCATCCGAACCTTGCGCAGTTCAGACACCACATTGGTGTCCAGGATGAACATCACGTAAAGTCCGCGGCGGCAGCCGGCCTTCGCCGCTGCGGAAGTTCGAGTTCGATATCGGCAGCGCCGGGCGTCGCCAGCACGTCCGCAATGCTATTGCGACGCCCCGATACGAGGCGTGCTGCCACGGTGCGAGCCGGCATGCGCGCCCGGGTCTGGCGTTCCGCGGTAACCGAGGTCGCCTGGCGTGAAGTGCGTTGAATCGTCATGGGTTTCTCCTGATCAATAGCCATCAGGGGAACGGTAGCGCGTCAACGTGCAGCGGCGATGTGGGCTGCGTGCCAAAGCGGACGGATTCCCGTCAGTATCCGCCGCAGAACACCTTACTTGCTAGGCGCAAGCTCCGGGTCCAGCGAGTGCCGTTCGTCGAAGACGAAGCACTTGCCCTCGTAGCCCGGGCCGCCGGTTTCCTCGAAGTACTTGAGGATGCCGCCGTCCAGTTGATACACGTTCTGGATGCCGGCCTCGTTCATGTAGATGGCGGCCTTCTCGCAGCGGATGCCGCCCGTGCAGAAGCTGACGACGGTCTTGCCTTCGAGTTCGGCGCGGTGCGCCTGCACGGCGGCGGGGAATTGCGTGAAGCGGTCGATGCGCCAGTCGATGGCGTTCTTGAACGTGCCTTCGTCCACCTCGAACGCGTTGCGGGTATCCAGCATCACCACGGGCCGTCCGGCGTCGTCCGCGCCCTGCGCGAGCCAGCGCGCCAGCGTCTGCGCATCCACGCCGGGCGCGCGCCCGGCCTCGGGGCGGATGGTGGGGTGATCCATGCGGATGATCTCGCGCTTGATCTTCACCAGCAGCTTGCGGAATGGCACGCCTTCGCTGTGGCTGAACTTGACTTCCAGGTCGGCAAAACGGGCGTCCGCGCGCAAAGTCTGCAGGAAGGCGTCGATGCCCTCGGGGGAGCCGGCGAGGAACAGGTTGATGCCCTCTTCGGCCAGCAGGATGGTGCCCTTGAGCGCCGCGTCGCCGGCTTGGGCTAGCAGGTGGGCGCGCAGGTCGGGCAGGGCATCCAGCGAAACGAATTTGTAGGCAGCGATATTGACGACGGAAGTCATGGCAAAGCGAAGGAAAACGGACGGCGAAGCCCGTAATAGTAATCGCTGGGCGGGTTGCCCCGCCCCCCGCCCGCCTTGATCCTGCTCAACGAGTGACGATTTCCTGCTCGATCACGGCGTCCAGCACCCAGCGCATGGACGAGCCGCCTGCCGGCGGATTCGCGTCGGGCACTTCGACCACGCGCAGGCGGTAACGGATGCCCGGCTGGAAGTTGAAGCCGGTGATGTCGCCGTACCAGAACTGCCAGGGCTGGGAAGCGCTGTCGCGCACCTGATAGCACTGGGTGCGCCCCGCGCCGGCGTTGCAGGGCACGCGTTCGGAATTCACATAGACCAGCTTGGTCGGCCCCGCCTGGCCACCCGCCACCGGGTCGACGCGGCGGCCGAAGTCCAGCGTATCGCCGGTGTTCAGCACCCACGTCATGCGCTGCGGGTTGTTGGTGTTGTCCAGCGACGTGGCGGTGATGCGGGTCAGGCCCGCTAGGAAGTCCTGCTCCAGCGACATGTTCTGCGGAGCGCAGGCCATCATCGTCGCCACCGGATTCGCCTGCACGATCAGTTGGCCGTTGGCGACGGTATAGGGCGCGTTGTACTGGTTGCAACCCGCAAAGCCGGACATGCGCGGCGCACCCCGGTCATGGATGAAGGTGACGGTAAGCGGACGGGAATTCGTGGACGGATGCGGAATGGTGCGCAAGCCGCCGCCCGGCTGGGTCCAGCGTGCGAGGTCCCAACTGGTCTGCGCCAGGATGTCCGACGCCGAGGCCGGCTGGTAGCGAGGATCCTGCCCGTCTGCGGCCCGCTGGGGAGGCGACGCGCAAGCGGCCAGGCCGAAGGACAGAACGCACGGCAGAAGCCAGCGCAAGGAAGCGGTAACGGACATGGGGGTCTCCCGGAATGCAAGGAATTCCCTGGCCCCAGGCGACACGCCAGGGTCGGGCAGCGCCATTGTAGGCGTGCCCCGACCCTGTTTTCAGCGCGAAAACATCCTGAAACGGATATCCGCTGCGCCGCGCGTTACGGCGTGGGGGGATCCTGGCGGCGCTCGAACTCCAGGACGTCGCCGCCGCGCAGGTTGAACGTCAGGTGCCGCGGCGCGCCGCCGCTATCCAGCGTGAACGTGTCGATGATGGTTAGGCCCCGCAGGTAATCGGCTTCCAGCTTGGCGCGCTCGGGCGCGGCGCACGCCATGCGGGTCGAGGCAGGCGCGTTGATGAAGAGTTTGCCGCTTTCCAGCTTGTAGGAGCCCATGTAGCGATTGCAGCCCGAAAAACCGTTCACCTGGTACTGCTTGCCTTGCGCCAGAAACGTGAGGCGCACCGGTTCGCCGTTGTCGCCGTGCGGGATGTCGCGCAGCGCACCGCCGGCTTGCGTCCATCGCACTAGTTCCCAGCTGGTCTGCGCCAGGGAATCCGCGCTGCTGGCGGCGTTGGCCGCTGCTGCGCCCTCGGCGCGCGCGCCCCCCGTGGACCCCGCGCAACCCGCCAATGCCACGGTCAGAAGGCTCAGGCAAAGCAACCGGCAACGCGAAGACAAATGAGTAAGCATGGATGGGACTCCTAAGAAATTCACACCCTCGACTGTAACCGGCACTGGGGCGCAACGCCCTTTCTCTCCCCCCTACAGCCGTATCCAAAAGCAGCAAGCGCCGCCCCCGTACTCACGCCGATGAGGCAGAGGGCTGCATCGAATGCCGCATGGCGGCGCCCCCGGGCGACGCGCAGAATCATTGCAGACCATCTTGCCGGCCCACCCGTGCAGCACGGGCAGACGCCACCGGTCACAGCGGTACCGCAGACGCAGGTGTCCGGCCCGAGGGGCCAAACAATAAGACGACCGGGAGACACGGCGATGGGCTTTTTAAGAACCTTACTGGCGCTGTCAGTGGTGCTGGACCACCTGGGCGGCGGCTATGCCGACCATCTGGTCGGCGGCCGGCTGGCGGTGCAGCTGTTTTATGTGATTTCCGGCTTCCTGATTTCCTATGTGCTGACCGCAACGGACAACTACCAGGGCGCAACCGGCAAGTTCTACGCCAACCGTTTCCTGCGGCTGTTTCCCATCTATCTGGCGGTGGCAGCGCTAACGTTGATGGCGCACGTGATGAGCGGCGGTGCGTTCTTTCGCATCTACGACGCCCTGCCCTTTTCCGCGGAATTGTTCCTGGTGCTGGCCAACCTGTTCATCCTGGGCCAGGACTGGCTGATGTTCTTCGGCATCGAACACTCCGCCCTGGTCTTCACGGGCAGCTTCGCGCATAGCGAAGTGCCCTTGTATCAGGGGCTGCTGGTGCCGCAGGCGTGGACGCTGGGCGTGGAGATGAGCTTCTATCTGGTGGCCCCCTTCGTACTGCACTCCCCACGCCGGCTGATAGCGCTGCTGGCGGCCTCGCTGGCGTTGCGCGCAGTGCTGGTCGCCACCGGCATCGGCACGACCGACCCGTGGACGTACCGCTTCTTCCCCACGGAGCTGGCGCTGTTCCTGGTTGGATCGTTGTCGCACCAGGTACTGCTGCCGCGCTGCAAGGCCTGGACACGGCGCATCCACCGCCTGCCGGAACTGGGCACCGCCGTGTTGTGTGTCTATTGCCTGCTTCATTTTTCGATCGGCCTGAACCACAACGTACGCGACGCGCTGGCGGTGCTGCTGTTCGCGGCCCTGCTGCCCCTGGCGTTCCTGTTCCAGTCGCGGCACCGGCTGGACAAGGCGATCGGAGAATTGAGCTACCCCATCTACATCTGCCATTCGCTGGTGATCATGTTCTTCAGCTGGCTGTTGAACGAGGTCGAAGTGCATCAGCCCATGCTTTTTGCAGCGCTGGTGGTCACGGGCTGTATCGGGTTCTCGGCGCTGCTGAACGGCTTGATCGCCGATCCCGTGGAACGCCTGCGCAGCCGGTTGCGCAGCGAACCGCCGGGCCGCGGGCAAGCGCAAGCGGCGGATGTGCGGCGGCCCGCGCAACCGGGACAAGCGTTGGGATCTATTCGCCGCGCGCCTTGATGTAGGCGGCCAGCACAAGCTCGATCTGCCGCTTTTCCTGGGAGCTCAGCCGCGAGTAGGTCGCGTACGAGACCGATTCGAACGGCCAGGCAGGCGGCTGGGCGACCTCGCCCACACTGACGGGCGGATCGGCATAACCGGAATTCAGCATCGGCCCCTCTCCGGTGCTGAGCCACATCGGGCTGACCCGCAAGGCGCGGGTCAACTTGATGAGGGCATCGCTGGAGGGTTGCAGGCGTTGCCCGCTTTCGTAGTTGCCGATGGCGCTTTGCGACAGGTTGCTTGCGACTGCCAAGTCCTTTTGAGTCCATCCCTGAAGCATTCTTGCGTTGCGCAGACGATGGCTAAACGTGTCCAATCGATCAACCTGAGACATTAATATGAATTTATTTATTTGATTAAAACATCTCAATACTGGTGCCAAATAAACGGATTGCACCCCAATTTCAGGGTTAATCCGTAAATCGCAACAATTGCCTGCTTGCCTGCCGCTACCCACGGCTCGCCCCGCTTCACCCCATGCTGGCGAAAAATCAAAAATCCCATATCCGCCATTGACTTACCGCAATTGCAGGCAAGAATGCCCAAGGCATCCCTGCGCGCGCTCGGACGCTGCGCGCACCAAAAACCCGCATAAGTTTATGGGTATTTTTGGATCAAAAATAGAAAATAATGTATCGGTAATACTTAATAATTTACTGTCGCAAACGCGAAAACAAACAGTGTTTCAACCCTTTCCTGAGGGTTTCGGCTGCTCGCAAAGTTACCAACAGAAACTACAGAAACGTATCTTCACAAAAAAACACGCCCGTGTTTAAATGAAACACGGGCGTGACTTCCATGCAGGATCGGGTCATCGGCGGCCAGCGGCGACAGCGCGTCGGCCACGCGCCGAACGGGATCCCGGACCCGGCCAAGGCTGGCCGCAAGCACATAGAACCTGGGCAGTTGTCCAGACCTCTCGCCCACATTCAAACAACACCGCCAGACGGTCCCGTCATGGCGCGCAGCTTAGGGAGAGGGGGGTATGCCAGGTCTGCCGACGTCAACGCGCCTCCTCTTCAAGCGCCGCCTCCATGCCGCGCCACCTCATTGGAAGCATCAATGAACAACACGCTGGATGTCATTTTCCTCGGGCAGGACGATGCCAGGCACGCCAGGCTTGTGGACGCCCTGTCCCACCTGGGTTTCAGCATCCGCCGCTGCTACGACCTCGTGGATGTCTATGACCGCTATTCCCGCCGGCCCAGCCCGCTGATCGTGCTGGAGGCGCCGCTGCCCGATATCCACAACGCCGCCGTCCGCCTGCGCGCGGTGGATCGAAGCCTGGGCATCGTGGCGATCGCCACCTTCGCGGATACCGAAAGCCGTATCCGTACGCTGCTCTGCGGCGCGGATGCCTGCTTGCCGCCTGAAGTCAGCGGGCTGGAGCTAGCCGCGGTACTGCAGGCGCTGGTGCGCCGCGCGGTGGGGCTGGACGGCATGGACGCCACGCCCGACACGCACGCCGAAGAACCCGTCCAGGAAACCTGGCGGCTGGCGAACAAAGGCTGGACCCTGATCAACCCGGCGGGCCGCATACTGGGCCTGACGACCGGGGAACGCGACTTCCTGTCGCGCCTGGTGACGGCGCCCGACCGCAAAGTCAGCCGCGACGCCTTCTACGCCGATGGCGCGGAAGATGCCGACAGCGGCATCACGCGCCGCCGCTTCGTGGACGTGATGATCAGCCGCCTGCGGCGCAAGGCGGCCGCCAATCAGATGACGCTGCCGATCCGCGCGGTGCATGGCTGGGGCTACATGTTCGCCGCGGACATCACGCTGGATCTGGACTATCGGGATGTTGGGGATGACAGCCGCGTGGACGGGCTGGAAGACTGGCGCCGGGAGACGGCGGACGCAAGCGCGTCAACGTAAGGCGAACCCGTAAGGCGAACCGGGCGGCACGGCCCGGCGGCCCTGCCGGTCGCGCAATGCGACAGGCGAAAAAAACGCGGCGCTGCCCCCGAGAGGTAAGACGCCGCGCTAAAACAACACGTGAACCCGGAGTCATCAGCCGGCACTGATGCCTTCTACCTGGATCACGCGATTCCAACATTCGTGCCTCATACTACTCACGCACGGTCCGACCGTGAACCTGAGCGGGGTCTCTAGTCCCCGCACAAGCTGCAACGTGATCAACGCCCGGGGTCTGGGCCCGCCCTGACTGCTGGCGGGCTTATCGCCCGTATCAGCGGTTTTCCTCTTGGATAGCCGCGTGATGGGGGAAGTTTAGGACTTCGGACGTGAATCCAGTAATTCTTTGTTGATAGCCTTCTATACCTATTAGATATAGCAAAGCGTTGTAGCCGCCATCCTAAAATGGCGCAAAAGGACACGCCTTCCCATGCCCATCACCCTCCCATCCCTGCGGCAGCGTTTCAGAAAAGTGCTGGCGTTCTTTCCGCCCAACTGGTGCCTGGCCATCCTGGTGGCGCTGGACGGATACGCCTTCATGCACCCGGTGCTGCGCGAGGTGCGCGCCCGCGAGTATTCCTTCTGGCTGGCGCTGGACAACTGGCATGAAGTGATGCGCGTGGTGGGCCTGCTGGAGATCCCGCGCCTGGTGCTAGGCGTGGGCTTGCAGGTGATTGCCCTGGGCCTGATCCTGAAGGCCCGCATCGCGTGGGCGTTTTCGCTGGTGCTGCTGATCGGCATCGGCACCTTCGGCATTCTGGGTGACGGCGGCCGCGCGGGGCTGGGCATCTACACGCTGGTGCTGGTCATTGCGTTGATTGTGTACTGGCGGCGCTTTGACCGCGCCAGCGTCACCGCGGGTTCGCTGTTCGCGCTGGTCAGCGTCCTGTCATTGCTTATTTACGCGGTGTTCGGCACGCTGTACCTGGGCAACGAATTCAATCCGCCCGTCACCGACGCGGGCACCGCGTTCTATTTCTCGATCGTGTCCATGTCCACGGTGGGCTATGGCGATATCACGCCGCACACCATCACTGCCAGGCTCTTCACCGCGTCGATTATCATTCTTGGCATCACCGTATTCGCCACTTCCATCAGCGCGATCGCCGGCCCGGTGATCGGCGGGAATCTGAAGCGGCTGGTCAAAGGCAGGTTCTCCACCGCCATGCGTAAAAACCACATCATCATTGCAGGCGAGACCCCACTGGCGCTGAGCGTCTACGACGGCCTGCGGCGTCGCGGCGAAGAAGTCACGGTCATCGTACCCACCGGTTCGGCGCAAGAATATCCCGCCGCCGCAGACCTGATCGAAGGCGACTCTTCAAGCGTGGAAGTCCTGCACACCGCGGGCGTGACCCGCGCGCGCTATGTGCTGGCGCTGCGCGCCGACGATGCCGAGAACGCGTTCATCGTGCTGGCGGCCAAAGAAGCCACCGGCGACAGCGGCGCCAAGACGGTGGCGCTGGTCAACACCAGCAAGCATCTGGAGAAAATCCGGCGCGTGCAGCCCGACATGGTGTTTTCGGTGCAACTGCTGGGCGCCGAACTGCTGACGCGCGCCATCAACGGCGAGCCCATGGACAGCCAGGCCATCACCGACCTGTTCTTCGCCAAGGCCGCGACCCCGGCCAAGCCTGCCTGAGCGTTTCAGGCGGGCTGGGAGCCGGGCGGCGAATGCCCCGCGTACCAGGGCACGAATTCCGCTGAGGGCATGGGGCGCGCGAACAGGTAGCCCTGGATGAACGCCACCCCGCGCGAGGTCAGGTAGTCGAACTGCACCTGCGTTTCCACGCCCTCGGCCACGACGGCCAGGTTCAACCGGTGCGACAGCGTGATGATCACGTCCAGCACCGGCGCCTCTTCGCCCGTAGGCTGGATGGCATGCACGAAACCTTTGTCGATCTTCAGGTAATCCACGGGGAACTTCTGCAGGTACGACAGCGAGCAGTGGCCGGTGCCGAAATCGTCGATGGCCACGCGCACACCCTCTGCACGCAACGCATCGATATTGCGGCGGGCCTGCCCATTGTCCGAGATCAGGCTGCGTTCGGTGATCTCCAGCACGATCAACGGACGGCGCGCTGCGACGTTCGCCCGGAAGGCCTGGATTTCGGGCACCAGACCGGGGCTGGAGAGGTGCTCGGGCGCGATGTTTACGCCGATGTGGAAGTCCGGCGGCGTCTGCCAGGTTTGCAGGTCGCGTTCGATCAACCGCAGCAGGTGTTGCGTCAGCGGAATGATCATGTCTTCGGCCTCGGCCGCAGCGATGAAAATGTCCGGCCGCACGAAGCCCACCCCGGGCCGGTTCCAACGCATCAGCGCCTCGACGCCTTCGCATTGCCCCGTCAACTGGCCATACACCGGCTGGTAGTACACCTGGAATTCATCGGCCTGCATCGCGCGGCGCAATTGCTCTTTGAACGACAGCCGGTTCACCTGAAGGCGGTAGGCTGCGAACGCCAATCCGGCGCCGATCAGCATGGCCACCGGCAAATAGCTCAGCATCAGTTGCTGCCAGGCGCTCACCACGCTTTCGGATGGCGCCATGACCTTGATGGACAGCGCCACCCGGCCATTGTCGCGTGTGACGTCCTCGTATACGAGTTCAGCAGGGCCCTGCCGCGCGTTCCAGGAGTCGCTGCGAATAGGCGCCCCTTTACCCACCGTGAGCTCGAACCGGTAAGCGCCCAACGTCGCCACGGCGTTCAGCAAGTCCAGCACGTAACGGCCGTCCACCGCCACCGCGCCGCTATATCCTGGCGCGCCCGGTTTACCCAGCAGGATCGCGGGGCGTCCTGGCGCCAGCGGCGTGCCCGCCACCGAAAACAGCCAGCGCTCGGGCGGGATGCCGTCGAGCCAATGGCGGAAATTTCCAAGTGTGAAGTCCACGTCCCCCACGACAGACGAACAGTAGATATGTTCGTTGTTCGCCAGGATCAGTGACCGGAAATACGGATTCAGCGAGCTCCAGCGCTGCAACGAGGACAGTACTTCGGCGCAGGGCTTGGGCGTCAGTTCCGCCACCCGGTCCAGCAGGGTCCAGGCGTGGGAAAGCATGTTGTCGACCTGGACGCGGACGATCTTCGCCGCGGCTTCAGCCGCGCTGCGCTGCTCGTTCTTGGCGTGCAGCCAGGTCCAGCCCACGCACAGCAGGACGGGAACAACCAAGGCGAACGCCACCGGCAGATAGCGCCAAGATGGCACACGAACCGTCATCCCTGATGTCGACAAAAGCGCCTCGCTGGATATTCCGTCAATGTGCAATGACTCCGTGCATGGATAGGACACCAAGCGAGACTCAGCGTCAAGAAACTTGGGGCGGGTGGGCGGGTGGGCGGCTGCGCGCCGGGCGCAATTCTGCCCTAAGGGCTGCTGCGCGTCAGGCCACGACTTCCGGCTCGAGCAGCCGGCGGATCAGCGCCACGTGCCCCCGGCGCCGCGCCGCCAGGTTCACGCATTCTTGCGGCCCCATCAGCGCCGACATAACGATCGTGTGGATGACGGGCGCCAACAGCAGCCAAGGGTGCTCAAGCGCCAGGCAATCGCCGCACAGCCCCCGCGCCCGCGCGCGCTGCAGCACCCGGCCGATATCCGCCTGGCGCGCGCCGGCGGTCTCACGGCGCCAGCGTGCGGCCAGATGCGGCACGCGGCCGCTTTCGGCCAGCAGCAGCCGCATCGTGCTGACCGTGGCCGGGTCGGCGAGGCTGGCATACAAGTGGTTCACGATGCGCTCGGCCAGATGGCGGGGCGACGAGGCGCCGTCGACCACGGCATCCACATCCAGCGGGGCCGGGTCCAGATGGCGCGCCAACAAGGCTTCGAACACCGCTTCCTTGCTGGAGAAGTGGGCGTAAAGGCCGCCTTTGGACAAGCCGGCCTGCAGCGCGATGTCGTCCATCCTCGTGCCGGCATAGCCGGCTTGCGAGAAGGCCTGCAATGCCGCGTCCAGAATCTGCCCGACGCGCACGGCAGGAGGTAAACGGCGGCGTTGCTCGCGCATGGCGGATCCCTCGAACAATTTCCGCCATTAAAAACCGACTGGTCAGTCGCTAACTTGATGCGCATCAAGGAATGCGCGCCGCGTCCTCGGCACAATGGTTGCATGACCCGGGTAGCGGGTCCGTCCAGGCGCCGGGCCACAAGCCTGTCCGCCACGGACGCGCCCGGCCCACCCTGCGCTGGAGACCCATGCATGACCCGTTGTCCGCTTCCAGTCAAAACCGCCCTGCGCATCGCGCCCGCCATGCTGGCCCTGCTGATGGCGGCCGGATGCGTGTCTATGGCGCCGCCCTACAGCCGGCCTGCCCTGCCCGTGCCCGCCGCCTACGATGCGCCGGCGGCCCACCCCGCCGAACTGTCCGCGTCGCACATCCCTTGGCGGACGTACTTCTCCGATCCCGCGCTACAGGCATTGATCGATACCGCGCTGGTCAACAACCGCGATCTGCGCACGGCGTTGGCGCGTGTGCAGGAAGCGCGCGCCCTGTACGGCATCCAGCGCGCCGATCAGTTTCCCACCGTGGGGGTGCAGGCCGACGGCACCCGCGCCCGCGTCCCGGGCGACCTGAACCTGACGGGTCAACCTCAAGTCAGCAGCCAGTATCAGGTGGGCTTGGGGCTGGCCAGTTGGGAGCTGGACTTCTGGGGCCGCGTGCGCAGCCTGAAGGATGCCGCGCTACAAAACTACCTGGCTACTGACGCCGCGGCGAAGGCCGCCACGCTAAGCCTCATCACGCAAGTGGCCGACAGTTATCTGACGCTGCGCGAACTGGACGAACGGCTGGAGCTGACCCGCGAGACCATCGCGTCGCGCGCCGAATCACTGCGCATCTTCCGCCGCCGGTTCGAAGTGGGCGCGATCTCCAAACTGGACCTGACCCAGGTGGAGACGTTGTGGCAGCAAGCGCGCGCACTGGGTGCGGACCTGGAGCGCATCCGTGCCGAACAGGCCCATGCGCTGGCGCTGCTGGTGGGCGCCCCGCTGAACTTGCCTGAACAGGCAGAACCCCTGGACGATACGGCCGTCATGCGTGAACTGCCGGCCGGGCTGCCTTCGGACCTGCTGGTCAACCGCCCCGACATCGTGGCGGCAGAACACCAGTTGCAAGCGGCCAACGCCAACATTGGCGCGGCCCGCGCGGCTTTCCTGCCCAGCATCACGCTGACGGGTGCGTTCGGCACGGCCAGCGCCGAGCTCGACGGCCTGTTCTCGGGCGCAAGCCGCGCCTGGAACTTCGCACCCAGCATCAGCCTGCCGATCTTCGACGCCGGCCGCCGCCAGTCCGCGCTGGACCTGGCGGAGGCGCGGCGCGACCAGGCCGTGGCCGGCTACGAGAAAACCATCCAGGCCGCCTTCCGCGACGTGTCCGACGCGCTGTCGGCGCGGCACTGGCTGGCCGAGCAAGTGGAGGTATTGCGCGCTACCGTCGCCGCGCAGACCGAACGCGCCCGTCTGGCGCAGCTGCGCTATGACCACGGCGCGTCGCCCTACCTGGAGGTGCTGGATGCCCAGCGCGACCTCCTGGCCGCGCAACAAACGCTGGTACAGACGCGCCGCGCCTTGCTGTCCAGCCGGGTCGGCCTGTATGCCGCGCTGGGCGGCGGCACGCAAGCGTCGGCCGCGGCCTCGGCCGACGCCGCCCTCCAATAATCCAAGGAATCGACACCATGCGCCTGCCCTCCCGAAAACTGATTCCCATCCTGATCGCCCTGGCGGTGGCCGCGGCGGGTTACGCAGGCTGGCGCCTGCTGGCCGACACCGGGCCGGGCGACGGTTTCATCAGCGGCAACGGCCGCATCGAGGCCACCGAGATCGACGTGGCCACCAAGCTGGCCGGTCGCGTGCAGGACGTGCTGGCCATTGAAGGCGATTTCGTCACGGCCGGCCAACCGCTCGCCCGCATGCAGATTGACACGCTGAACGCGCAGCGCGAAGAGGCCCGCGCGCAGCATCAGCAGGCCATCAACAGCGCCGCCAGCGCCTCCGCGCAAGTGGCCCAGCGCGAAAGCGACAAGCTGGCTGCCGAGGCCGTGGTGGCGCAACGCGAAAGCGAAGCGGATGCCGCGCGCCGCCGGCTGGCGCGTTCCGAAACCCTGTCCAAGGAAGGCGCATCGTCGATCCAGGAACTGGATGACGACCGCGCACGCGTGCGCAGCGCG
>NZ_JBYOKH010000017.1:0-115544 GCF_057799415.1 Achromobacter sp. 18P8.1.1
CCTGGAATGGCCATGCCTCCCGCCTCTTGCATGCCCGGCAGACCAGCACCTTGTGGGAAGTTTGTACCGGCAGCCGGCACGAAACCGGGTGTTTGTGCAGAGACACCCGAGAGGGAGGGGGCGCTGTTTGACAGGGAGGGCGTACCGGCTAATGCCGCGTCCGAACTCGACAGGGAAGGCGTGCTTGACAGCATGGCGTCCGATCCAGGTTGGGTCGGCACACTAGTCAACGCAGCCTCCGTTGCCGGCATGGCGGTATTGGTCGCGACGACAGAGGCAGTATCCGGGGATATGCCTGGGATGGCGTCAGGCATGTGCAGCCCGGGCCGCGCCGTGCCGGTGTGCGACGCAATGGCCGGCAAGTCCACGGTGGCGGGCAAAGCGCCTTCCGTGACGGAGGCAACTGATGCGGCATGTGTCGCGCTGCTGGCAGCGGATGCGGTCGCGCTGAACAGGGTGCCGGCGCCCGCGGCAAGCGTCGAGAGCAGGGCGGCGTTGGGCGGTTCGCCAAGACGATGCGTGGTGTTTTCGTAGTGTGCGTTTTGGTCGGTCTGCTCGGTGCGGCCGTTGTTTTCAGCGCGTTCGTCGTAGTGACGTGTGTCGCGAGCGCCAGTCTTTGTGCTTACTTGTGCTTCTGTCGTGCCTTGTGCGATTGGCGCAGGCGATTGCGCGTCCTTAGCATCGACATCGGCAATGGCATTGGCACGATCGGCGTCGCCCCGGGCACGTAGCGGCGTTGCCGCTGCAATGGTCGTGGCAACCGCCGCGATCATGCCGGCGCCCGTTGCGCCGAGAGGCAAGGCATGAGGCGCGAGGTGCTCTGCTGTACGCGAGGTCTCGTGCGTGGTCTCGGCGGTTGCGGCCGACGCCTGCGGCGTCGCGCGGGGGGTGTTTGAGACCGCTTGGGTGTTGCTGATATTGCTCGCACCGACCACGCCTGCGCCGACGACGCTTGCCGCCATCCAGCCTGCGCTTGACGGGCTCGCCGTCGCGGGATTCGCGGCTATCTGACTCGGGGCGGTTGCGCTGAATGTTGACGGCACGGTGTCCGGGCCGACGTCGCCCTGCGCCCCGTCGGGCAGGCTAGGCGCGTTGAGCGTGCTGGCGGTGGTTGTGGCGTTGCCGAAAGACGCCGACATTTCTGACGTGGCGGACGGGGACGCCAGCGTGCCCGAGGCTATCGAGGCCGACGTATCAAGTCCCGGCGAACCGAGCGACGGTGCAAGGTTCTGTGCGTTCAAGGGCGCGTTGCCAAGAGGCGTGAGGTCGACGCCGGTGGGCACAGATGTGTTGCTCAGCGTGGCGGCCGAGAGGGCGCCACCGGCTTCGGATGGGGCGAGCGCACCCGTTGCAGCGATGCCCGCGCCCGCGGCGATAGTCGCGCTTGCGCTTGCGCCTGTGGCTGTAGCAATGCTCGTGCTTGCACCAGTGGCTGCCGCACTCGCGGCGACGGGCGTGCTTGTGCCAGCGGGTGCTGCGTTCGCTGCGATGCTGGAGCCTGCACCCGCGGCGAGGCCCGCATTCGCGCTGGCACCCGCTCCCTGGCTAGCAATGATGCCCGCCTCTGGGGGCAGCGTAGACGGGGCAACCGGAGCGCTTGCACTCGCTGCGCCTGCCGGAGGCGTGCTGGCCGTGTTCTGGCCGCTCGTGTGGGTCGCGACGGAAGGGGCTGTGGCCGCCGTTGCCGCAGCGGAAGCGTCAGGGGACGCCGTGGTGGAGGCAGAGGCGGTCTGTAAGGCTGGTGCCGCGGCGGAGTCGGGAGCCGCGTCCGGAGCCGCAGCAGGCATCGCAGCCGGCGCCGATGCTGCTTGTGCCTGTGCGGGTGTCTGTGTCGCAGCAGGAGCCGAAGTCGAGACGGGTGCCGAACCCGAACCCGAACCCGAACCCGAACCCGAACCCGAACCCGAACCCGTCACAGGCGTAACTCCCCCCGCCGCCGTTCCGCCATCGGGCCGGGGCGTCTGCGGCGCGACCTTGTCGCCTTGTGCACTGTTTGCGGCACTGGCCTCGCCAGTCATTGCCGGCGCGGCGCTTCCCGCCGTCCCCGCATTCGAGACGTCGGCCTGCGGCGTCGGGCTTGCTCCTGCCGATGCGGCCGGCGATGTCGAGGAGGCACCCGGCAGCGCCGAGCCTGCGCCCACGCCGCCATCCACCCCCGTCGCCGCACCCGCACCCGCACCCGCACCCGCACCCGCACCCGCACCCGCACCCGCACCCGCACCCGCAAACGTCGCCGCGCTACTGATCATTTTCGATGCGCCCTCGGGCGCGACGGAGGCCAGCATGTCGGTCGCGGCGGGCATTGCCGCCATGGGGTTCTTGATCAATTCTGCGGCCTTCGTCACCGTGCCGGCGGCCGCTGTTGCGCTGTCGATCATGCCGCCCGCGCCAGGCGCGACCGAGCCTAGCAGGCCGGACGCGGCCGGCAGCGCCGACATCGGGTTCGCGATCATCGCCTGCGCCTGCGACACCATGCCCATCGTGTTCTTGGCGGTGTTCAGCAGCCCGCCCACGGCGGGGCTTGCGCCGCCCAGCAGCCCGGGGGCGGCCGACAGCGCGCCCATCGGGTTCTTGGCCAACCCGGCCAGCGTATTCGCCTGGCCGGCCAGCTGCGAGAGCTTGGAGGCCGCGCCAGCGGCAGTCTTGCCCAGGTCGCTCAAACCGGCAGGCATCGCCTCGCCCAGCGCGCCCAAGCCACTGTCCGCAACGCCGGCACCACCTGCGCCGCCGAAGCCGGCCATCAGGCTGGCGCCGGCCTTCTTTGCCGCCGTGGCGAAGACGCCGTCCTTATGCACCAGCTCCGCGCTGACGATGAGCGGGTCATCGACCGTGGTGCTGGGCAGGGCGGGAAGATTGGCCGCATCGCTGCCCGGGCCAACGAAGTTGTGCGTGGCGCCCTTGACCGAGAACAGCCCGGGTCCCTTGAAGACGATGTCGGCGCCGTCGAGCGTGACGCTGCCGCCGGCGGCCTGCAAGGTGACGCGCTGGTTGCCCAGGATCTCGATGCCCTCGGCGGATGAGGTGACGGTGATGTCCTGGCCGGCCAGCGCCTCCAGGATGTCGGTGTGCGCATGCAACGAGACGGGCGCTTGCGCCGAGATGGCGCGGATCGGGCCCTGCTGCGCGAACACGCTGGCAGACCGCGCCGAGACAGCGGCGTACGTCTGTTGAGCCGCGACGTGGGCATCGGATTGGGCGGTGGTGTGCAGGTGCTCGCCCGCATGCAGCACGGCGCTGGCCGGGGTGGCCAGGTTCAACGAATTCGGTGCATCGACAAAAAGGTGGGGGCCATTGATGCGTTCGACGGGGGCATCGCCAGTGCGCTGGCCGCTGGCGGCCTTGCCAGCGGCCTGGCCGTTGACCTGCGGTGTGTAGCGACCTTCCTGCTCGGGATCCAGGGCCTGGAGCAATGCGTCGTAGCCCTCGGCCGCAGCCAAGGGGCGTGCCTGATGCTGGCCGGCGCTATCGTTCAGGCGCCGCGAGGCGTCTTGCGCACCGCGCAGCAGCAGCAGCGCTTCCTGCGCGTCCGCCTGCGTGGACTTGCCCTGTTCGCGTGCGGTGGCCGACACCAGCATGCCCTGGCCCGATCGCACGACCGCCCAGGCGTCCGAGCGCAGTTCGAAGCCGGTGCCGCGCCATTGACCACGGCTGGCCGCATCCAGTTCCTGTTCCACCAGGTAACCCAGACCCAGTTGCGTGGCGGCGGTGGAGCTAGCCAGGCGCGTGCGCAGTTTGCCCTTGGTGTCGTCAAAAACCCATTGGTTGCGCCCCGCGCCGTCCAGCCCCTGGCTGTGCCATCCGCTCAGGACGCCCGCGTGATTGGCGTCGCCGTTCTCGCCGGCGGACCACGGCGGCAGATCGGCATCGTTGTAGAGCTGGCCTGCGACCACGGGCTGGTCGATATCGCCGTCGATGAATTCGACGATGACCTCGGTGCCACTGCGCGGCAGATGATGCGCGCCCCAGTTTGGTCCTGCCTGCGAACTGGCCACGCGCAGCCAGGTGCCGGATCGTTCGTCGCCCGGCGCGTTGCCACTCGCGTCGCCGTGGGTGCGGTGCGGCAGGCCGCCCGGCAGCGGCTTGTCGCCGCGTTGCCAGGGGAATTGCACCTTCACGCGCAGATCGCGGTCGGACGTAATGGATGCGTCGCTGGCGCTGACCACGACGGCGGCAAGGCCTTCCGGGGCGGTCGGGCGGGGCAGCCAGACGGGCATCAGCGCCGCGGCTTCGGGCTGCGCGCTGAAGCGGTTGCGGTAGGTGCCACGCTCCATGTCGGGCGTGTCCAGCACCTGGGCAGCCTGTCCGCCCAGGTTGTTGGTGGCCTCGTGGATGACCTCCAGCAGGGCGTAGCGGTTGCCGCCCAGTTCGTCGACCGCCTGCCCGCCGCCGCCTTGCGCGTAGCGCTCGTGTTGGGTCAGCGCGAACAGCCGGCCCGGCGCCAGCGAACGCACGGTGCCCGCGCCGTCGAAGCGCACCAGTCGGGATTCATGGGTGCGCAGCGACCGCGCCACGCTTTGTTCGGCGGCGTCGTCATCGGCATAGCGGCCGTGTCCGGCGTAGTCGTAGTCCTCAAGCACGGGCAAGGCTTCGACCTGGACCTGCGATCGGGTCTTTGCGGCGTGGGCGGTCAGCGTGCGTTCGTTCCAGGCCGCTCGCGCGACGGCGTTCGGACGCACGGCCTGGGCCGCCGCGAAGCGCGTAATGCTGTCGCTGGTTTCCGTGGCGTCGCTGCGGTGAAAGCGCAAGGGCGACGCCGGATCTTCGGGGCGGGCGGCATCCGCATCGAAAATCACCACGCGATGGCGTGCACCGCCGCCTGAAGCCTGTGCGTCGTCTTGCTGATGTTCGAAGCGATAGCTTAAGCCGGCCTCGGCCAGGATGCGCGCAACGAAGTCCAGATCGGATTCGCGGTACTGCGTGCACGTCGTGCGCGGCGCAAGCGCATCGGTCAGCTCAAAGGCGAACGCGGCCTGGGGATAATCCGCAAACACTTCGCTAACGATGTCCTGCACCGACAGGTCCTGATAGATGAAGCTGTCGCGCCGCAGCGCCAACGCGGCCATCCACGGCGCGGCATGGAGGCGGTAGCGGGCCAGTCCGCCATCGGCGCCCAGGGCGTCAACGCCTTCGACGACCGCGTGCCAGCGCCGCATCGAGCCGTCGGCCTGCAGCAGGCTGACGGTGATCTCCTTGCCCAGCAATGCCGCCACGTCGATCTCGGCGCTGGCGGCCAGGCAGTCGAGAGTCAGCGAGAACAGGCGCGAGACGCCTTCGCGCAGCGTCATGCGTTCGGCAACCAGCTCCGCGTCCAGCGGTGCGCTCACGCGCAAGAGGCGCGCTTGTTGCGACAGGGTGGCGATGTTCAGCGACGAGTAGGCCGGGGCGTTCGAAGGCAAGGCGTTCATAGGGCTTGGCGGTATTCGATCGGCGGAGCCGAAGGCGCGCAGCGCGCGCCGGAAGGGACGGGGGCGTGTTGTGCGGGGCGCGCTAAGGCAGCGATATCGTCAGATGCGCCGCGCGCGGGCCCAGCTTGACGATGTCGTGATAGGGCGCCATGGCGGTTTGCATTTCCGTGTTCAGGAAGTGGCCGATACCCAGGAATGCCAGCAAGCCCATCAGTGCAAACACGGCCATGATCGACCACAGCGGCACGTCACGCTTGAGCGTGTGGGCAACCTTGTCCGGCAGTGGCCAGTGCGGCGCGAAGCCGGTGCGCTTGCCGCGCAACAGCGCGATCTCGTCGCCCAGCCGCGCCGTCAGATAACCCAGCTTCTCCTGGCCTTCGATCAGGTACTTGCCCTGAAAGCCCAGCAGCAGGCACATGTAATAGATCTCCAGCGATTGCAGGCGCGGCGCGCCCTGCGCGCGCAGGTCTTCAAGCCGGGCAAAGAAGTTCTCGCCAGCCAGTTGCTCGCCGAACAGGGTCAGCTGCAACGGCTGCAGCATCCACGTATCGCGGATGGCGAAGCGGGAGTTCAGCACCGTTTCGTCGACGGCCGCGCAGAACGCGTACTTGGTGGCGTACACGTCTTCAGCGGGGATATCCATCTTCTTGGCGGCGCGTTCGTAGTCCGCCAGGAACTGTTGCACGCGCGCGGAGAAGGCGGCCGCATCAGTGGGTTCCTGCCCGCTCTTCAACAGGAACAGCATCAGGAAGCCGTCGTACAGCAGGTCCAGCAATGACTTGGCGGGGCGGCTGGCGTGGAAGTCGGCAGCACGCGGAGGCAGTGTCGCGCCGGGCATCAGGGAGGGGGCGTCAGCGGTCATGGCGATGTCGTTCCTGTCAGCGGGTCACTGCGATCAAATCCAGCTTGAGTTCGGGAATGCCTGCGGGGGCATAGATGGCGATGCTGCGCGCCTGCAGCATGCGGTCGTACAGCGACCCGCGCGTCTGCAAGGCGAAATACACAGCCCCCGGCTTTACCGGCACGGCGGGCGGCACTTGCGGCGTGTAGCTCAGCGGCACGCCGGGCATCGCGGACAGCACCAGCTTGTCGACGTCTTCCGGCGCACCCACCTTGAAGCGCATGGGCACGCTCTCGGCGAGTTCGGCGGCAGGCATCGCCGCTTGCACGGCCAGATAGAGCGACGTCGTTTCGTCGAGCTTTTCCGAATCCAGCCGGCCCATGTGGAACGATGGCCGCAGTTCTTCAAGCACGATCGAGAAGTAACGCGTGGAGATCACGGTTTCAAGCAGGTCGCGCAGGATCTCGTCCATGCGGGCGAACGCGGGCCCAGGCGCATCGTGGCGATACACGGGCAGGTCGGCCAGTGTGTGGACCTTGGAAAACGTCATCAGCGCACCGGCCAGCCGCGCCAGTTCCTGGAACAGGCGTTCGGGATGCAGCTGCGGGTGATGGAACAGGTGCGAAAGCGTCGCGTAGGCTTCGTTTGCGGTGTGCAGCAGCCAGAACGAGGCAACGTCGCCCGAGCGGAATTCAATGATGTTCTTGCTGGGCTCGCGATGAAAACCGTAGAGCGCGTTGACCTTGGCCTGCAACGCATCAAGCAGGCGGCGCAGTTGCTCATGCAGCGCGCCGGAGGCCGTCAGCGACAGACTGGGGGCGATGAACGTGGTGTCCAGTTCATACCCGGCGCTTGCCGTGCGGCGCACGCGGGCGACGGGAATCGCCAGCAGTTCGTCACGCGGTTCGAATTCGGAGATCAGCCGCACGTCCTTGCGCAAGAAGGCGAGTTCTGCGGTCGTGGCGCCCGTGTAGAGATCGGGCGCGGGCGTGTTGTTGTGCGTGTAGCGCGTGTCGAAACTTGCCGCTGCCTGGCCATCGCGATAATTGCCGCCGATCGCCTTCAAGGGATGGATCGCCAGATAGAACACCGCTTCGCTCACGCCGTCCAGCGCCGTCAGCGCCACGGGCGGCGGAAGCTCATCACCGTGCGGCGCGTTGTAGAGCTCGCCATCCGGAAACACGGCGCTCATCTCGGTCGCGCGCAGCATGCCGTTTGCCAGCGCCGACGCATCGAAGCGCGCCGCGCGCAGGCCCCACGCATACGGGTGCAATGCGCGGGCCATCTCGGCCAGCCGGTCTTCGTGATACGCGTCCTGCCGCTGAAAATGCTGCGGTCGCAGGAACAATCCTTCGCCCCAAAGGACTTTGGCTGAGTAACTCAAGTTGGCGCTCCCTCTCTTGTCTTTCTATGTCTATATATAGAAGGCGGGCGGCCGCGCAGTGCGCGTCAACCGGGACACTGCACGCCGGACAGGCGCGCGGGATCATAGGTTGGTATGCCCGCCGGCAACGTGGGTTTACCCGTGGCGACCGTCAGCGCACACGCATGCGCGCCCAGGACGATGCCACTGTCTTCCACGCCGTCGACCTTGAATACGTACTTCCAACGCATCGGCGCGGGGGCATAGAACAGCCCTGCGATCGCGATGTAATCCGCTTGCTTGGGGACTTTTTCCACGCCCTCGTAGCGCTGTCCTGGCGTGAGCGTGAGCTCGCGCGAACCCAACAACGTTTCACCTAGCGCCGCTTTCTCTTGCGCAGTGTCTATCAATTGCGTGAGCGGTGCACGTTGGAATTGCTCAGGATTCTTCAGGTAGTATATTTTTGTAACGACAGCCATCGATTGCCCGCTGCTGGCATTCAAATTTTCTCCGGCGTGTATCGCCAATTTCACTTCCACAGGCGCGTTTTCCTGCTTTTTCAAGCCCGCCATCTCCATCGCATTACCCGTCAAACCGGCCACTGCGCCGATAGCCGATACGGCCGCACATCCAGTAATGGCGGTGCTTGCAAGCGTGCAAGCAATCACTGCGAAGAAGCGTGATAAATGGATATGTTTGGACATGGCCCTTTATACCGGAACTGTGTGAAGCAATACAGATCGCAGCATGATGAATGCAAATTCGATGCAAGTAACATGAAGACACTCGCTGTAGCGCTGTACTAACAAAAGGTTGTTGAAATACGGCCCCTAGTTACAACCTTGCTAGGTGCTTAAAAATGCCCTTTTCCCGCCTCGTTGTTCTTGCAGGTGTCGTTGCAGTAATGGCCGGCTGTGCATCGGTAAAACCGCAGTCGGAAGCGGAATTCAAACAATCCATGGATGCGGCGCAAAAGACGCTGGAACAGAAGGGATCCGACCAGGCTGTCGCGCAGTTCGAAGAGATCGCGCAGCGCAATCCGTCCAAGGGAGAACCCTGGTCTTACATCGCGAAGATCCGGTTCGACGAACAGAAATACGGCCAGGCCATCGTCGCCGCCGATGAGACGCTGAGCCGCGACCCGCAGGACTTTGTCGCCAAGACCGTGCGTGCGGTGGGCGGCCTGCGGGTGGCGATGCAGTCGCTGGCCGACCTGCGCGCCGACGCGCTGCTGGCCGGTAATGCACGCGCCGATGCCGTGGCGCTGGCCGCGTCGATGCGCGAGACCTTGGGACAGGACGTGTTGTTCCCCGAAGGCCGCCGTCCGCCGCCGCCGCGTCCCCGCCAGCCGCGCAAGGTGGAGCCCGCCACGCCCGTTGGCGCGGCGCAGGATGCCGGCGGGGCAGCCCCCGCATCGCAAGCCGCGTCGTCCAGTGCGGCGCCCGCAACCGTTCCCGCAGCACCGCCAGCGGCCCAGCCGTCAGCGCCCAAAGTCCCCACCCCCCCCGCCCAGCAGCCTAATCGCGCGCCGAATCCGTTCGGCGACCTGCTTACCAAGTGATTCGCCTCGGCGTGTGCCGCGCCATGCGGCGCACGCTTGACCGACAGACACGATCCTTTGCACGGAGCCTTCCATGGCCAAGAAAGAAAGCGTTCAGAAACGATTGCAGAAAGTTCGCCCGCCGCGCGTTCAGCTCACGTATGACGTGGAGAAGGGCGACGCCATCGAACAGAAGGAGCTTCCCTTCGTGGTCGGCGTAGTGGGTGACTTCAGCGCGCAATCCGAAGCCGAGTTGCCGCGGCTGAAGGACCGCAAGTTCGTCAACATCGACGTCGATAATTTCGACGACGTGATGCGCGGACTGGAGCCGCGCGCCGCGTACCGCGTGAAGAACAGCCTGACCGAAGAGGGCGGCACGTTCGGCGTGGACCTGAAGTTCCGGTCGATCGAGGATTTTCGTCCGGAGGCCGTCGTGCAGCAGGTCGACCCCCTGCGCGAGCTGCTGGACATCCGCACCAAGCTGGCCGACCTGCGCAACAAGCTGGCCGGCAACGACAAGCTTGAAGACCTGCTGGGCGAAGTGCTGACCAGTACGGAAAAACTGCAACAGCTGACCAGCGAGACCGACAAGGGAGGCCGCAATGAGTAATTCCGCCGCCGCGCAAAACACCGCCGCCGCCACCGCGGCCGATACCCAGAGCGGGCTGCTGGATCAGATCGTCGAGCAAAGCCGCGTGGCCAAGTCCACGGCCGAGCACGACCGCGCCAAGGACATCATCGGCGAACTGGTGCGCGAAGTCATGAAGGGCACCGTAGTTGTGTCCGACAACCTGTCGGCGATGCTGGACGCGCGCGTCGCCGAGCTGGACCGCCTGATCTCGGCGCAACTCAGCGAAGTGATGCATGCGCCTGAATTCCAGAAGCTCGAGAGCACGTGGCGCGGCCTGCACTACCTGTGCCAAGAGACCGACACCAGCCCGATGCTGAAGATCAAGGTGCTGAACACCACCAAGCGCGACCTGGTGCGCGACTTCCAGACCGCGATCGATTTCGATCAAAGCCTGATGTTCAAGAAGGTCTATGAAGAAGAGTTCGGCACCTTCGGCGGCGCGCCGTTCGGCGCCTTGCTGGGCAACTTCGAAATCACGCGCCAACCCGAGGACATGTACTTCATCGAACAGATGTCGCACGTGGCCGCGGCCTCGCACGCGCCGTTCATCGCCTCGGCGTCGCCCGAACTGCTGGGGCTGGACAGCTTCGCTGACCTGGGCCGTCCGCGCGACCTGGCCAAGGTGTTCGACACCGTGGAATACACCAAGTGGCGCAGCTTCCGCGACTCGGAAGATTCGCGCTACGTGGGCCTGACCATGCCGCGCTTTCTGGGCCGCCTGCCGTATGACCCCGTAGAGGGCACCACGGTCGAAGGCTTCAATTTCGTCGAGGACGTCGACGGCACCGACCATTCCAAGTACCTCTGGTGCAACGCCGCGTGGGCGTTCGGCGCGCGCCTGACGGCCGCGTTCGCGGACTTCGGCTGGTGCGCGGCGATCCGCGGCGTGGAAGGCGGCGGCCTGGTCGAAAACCTGCCCACCCACACCTTCAAGACGGACGACGGCGAAATCGCGCTGAAGTGCCCGACCGAAATCGCGATCACGGACCGTCGCGAAAAGGAATTGAGCGACCAGGGGCTGATCCCGCTGGTGCATTGCAAGAACTCCGATTATGCGGCCTTCTTCGGCGCCCAGTCGGTGCAGAAGGCCAAGAAATACAACACGGACAGCGCCAACGCCAATGCGGTGCTGTCGGCGCAGCTGCAATACATCTTCTCGGTATCGCGCGTGGCGCATTACCTGAAGGCGATGATGCGCGACAAGATCGGCAGCTTCGCGTCGGCGCAGTCCGTAGAGAGTTTCCTGAATCGCTGGGTGTCGCAGTACGTGCTGCTGGACGACAACGCGACGCAGGAGCAAAAAGCGCAGTTCCCGCTGCGTGAAGCTTCGGTGCAGGTGGCCGAGGTCCCTGGACGTCCTGGCGTCTTCCGTGCCGTGGCGTTCTTGCGGCCACATTTCCAGCTTGACGAACTCTCGATCTCGTTGCGTCTGGTTGCCGAACTGCCGGCCCAGGCCCAGAAATCCTGAGCGTCATTGCACTGACAACTCATCCATTAAAAGAGGTTATCAACAATGAAGGACATCTACGTCAAGTTCGGCAATCCGGCGCTCAAGGGCGAGTCGCAAGACAAGGACCACCCGGATTGGATCGAAGTCAGCTCATGGCGCCACGAGATCATCCAGCCGCGCTCGGCCACCGCCTCGACCTCGGGCGGCCATACCGCTGAGCGTACCGAACATGGGGAAATGGTCTTCACCAAGGACCTGGACGTCGTCAGCCCGCTGCTGTATCAGCACGCCTCGGGCGGCACCACCTTCGACGAAGTCACCATCGACTTCCTGCGCGCCGACGGCGAAGGCAACCGCGTCAAGTATCTCGAGATCAAGCTGAAGTACGTGATCATCGCCCGCGTTGCGCCCGAAGTGGTCGCCGAAGGGCTGCCGCACGAGTCGTTCTCGCTGAAGTACGCCGCCGTGCAGTGGAAGTACACGCAGCAGAAGGTGGGCGGCAACCAGGGCGGTAATGCCCAGGGCGCCTGGAGCCTGACCAAGAACGACAAGACCTACTCGGTCTGATCGCGGCTGCATCGGCAAGAAGACCGCGGCCCGTGCCGGGTCGCTGTCTTTTTTATTTGAGGCCCCGATGAAAGGATTCGAACCGAGTCTGTTCGACAAGCTGTTCGAAGGAGAGGGCCAGTCGCCCTATGCGTTGCGCCGCCTGTCGATCGAAGAAATGAAAGAGACGGTGGCGCGCGACATCGAGGCCTTGCTGAACACCCGCATGGTGTTCACCGAGGAAGACTTGAGGCGCTATCCGAACTGCCAGCGGTCGTTGCTGACGTACGGGCTATCCGACTTTTCCGGATTGAGCCTGGCCAGCCACTACGACCGCGAGTTCATCTGCCGTTCGCTGGAACAGGCGATCGCGCGGCACGAGCCCCGGCTGACCCATGTGCGGGTGATGCTGCAGGTCGACAGCCGGGCGACGTCGGTGCTGTATTTCGCGATCACGGCCATGCTGGACGTGGGGCCTGCCCACGAGCCCGTGACCTTCGACGCGACATTGCAGCCGTCGACCTTGCAGTACTCCGTGACCAAGGGTTGGGCCAAGAGCCCGGCCACGGTCTGACGCATCAATCCGTAGTGCAGGTGCACTGGCGCGCTGGAAGGGAAGACAACAATGGAAGAATTGCTGCCTTATTACGAGCGCGAACTTGGTTTTCTACGCAGTTCGTCGCGCGACTTCGCCGAACGGTATCCGAAGATCGCCGCCCGTCTCGGGCTCTCTGGCGAGACCTGCGAGGATCCGCACGTCGAACGCATGATCGAATCGTTCGCATTGCTGAGCGCCCGCATCAACAAGAAGCTGGACGACGACTACCCCGAATTCACCGAGGCGCTGTTCGAGGTGATGTACCCGCACTATCTGCGGCCGTTTCCGTCGTGCAGCGTGGCCCAGTTCGACCTGGGTGGCGCGGGCGCCCAATTGACCGCGCCTGTGCGCATCGCGCGTGGCACGGAGTTGAAATCGCATCCGGTGCGCGGGGTGGCGTGCCGGTTCCGCACGGCCTATGAGGTGACGCTGGCGCCCATCGAGGTGCAGCGCGCCGGTTTCGTGTCCAGCGCCAACGCGCCGGCCACGGCCAAGCTGCCTGCGGGCGTCACTGGCCGGTTTTCGGTCACGCTGGGCTGCCAGGGCGAAACCCAGCATTTTGGCCTGCCTGGCGTGGACAAGCTGCGGGTGTACCTGCATGGCGAACCGTCATTCGTGGCGGCGCTGCGCGATGCGCTGTTCCTGCGCACGGCGGCGGCATATGTCGAGTTGCAGCCGGGGCGATGGGACCGCCTGCCCGCGATTCCGCTGGCGCAGGTCGGACTTGCCGAGGACGATGCCCTGATCGATTTTCCGGCCAGCTCGCATCCGGCTTATCGGCTGCTGGCCGAATACTTCGTCTTTTCCGAAAAATTCAATTTCGTCGATATCGACCTGGCCGCGCTGCGCCCCTATCTGGGTACGGCGCGGCAGTTCACGCTGCATCTGCCGGTCAGCGGGTTGCGCGCCGATTCCAATACCGCGCGCCTGCTGGAGTCGACGACGGTGGACAATCTGCGGCTGGGCTGCACGCCGGTGGTGAACCTGTTCACGCAGCGCGCCGACCCCATCCGCGTGACGCATGCGGCCGCCTCGTACCCGGTGGTGGCCGACGCGCGGCGCGCTTTTGGCTACGAGGTCTATTCGATCGACCGCGTGCGCCAGGTGCGCCAGAACGCGCAGGGCGACGCGGTGGTGGACTTCCGGCCGTTCTATTCGCTGCATCATGGCGAGTCGCCGGAGGCCGCCGGCCATTACTGGACGATGCGGCGCGATGCGGCCATGGCGCAACGCAGCCCGGGCTACGAGACCGAGATCTCGATCGTCGACATCGATTTCGACCCGTCCGTGCCGCAGACCGAAACGCTCAGCCTGGACCTGACCTGCACCAACCGTGACCTGCCTTCGCACATCGCCGTGGGCCAATCGGGCGGCGACCTGTTCCTGGAGGGCGGCACGGTGGCGCGCGCCATCCGCATGCTGCGCCGGCCGACGAACTCGCACCGGTTCCAGCAGGGCCGTGCCGCGCACTGGCGGTTGATTTCGCATCTGGCGCTGAACCACTTGTCGCTGGTGCAAAGCGGGCTGCCCGCTTTGAAGGAAACCTTGCGCCTGTACGACCTGTCCGGGTCGGCCGTGGCCGCGCGCCAGATCGAAGGGCTGGTGGGCCTGGACTACAAGCCGGCCACGCACTGGATGCCTGGCGAGCCTTTCGCAACCTTCGTGCGCGGCATCGAGATCCGCCTGACCGTCAATGAAGACCATTTCGTGGGCACCAGCCTGCACACCTTCGTGGCGGTCATCAACCGATTCTTCGGCCTTTACGTGCACGCCAACAGCTTCGTGCAACTGGTCGTGCTGTCGCGCCGCGGCGCAGAGGAACTACTACGATGCCCCCCATGCAACGGCGACGCCATCCTAGCGTGATGGATACGCTGCTGGCAGAGCCGCAGCGATTCAAGTTCTTCCAGGCGGTGCGCTTGCTCGAGCAATGTTTTGCTCGCCAGGAGCGGGGCGGCACGCGGCACACGGTGCCCGTGCATCTGCGCTTTCCCAATTCGCCGGGGCTGGGCTTTCCCCCCAGCGAAATCGTCGATGCGGTGGCGTACGACAAGAACGGCGAGGTGCTGGCCGACGAGGCGGCGCGCAAGGCCGCCGTGGCCGAGGGGCGGCTGGGGCGGGTGGACCTGACTCCGGCGTTTTTTGGCCTGCTTGGGGCGCAGGGCGCGTTGCCGCTGCACTATTCCGAGATGCTGGCCAATCGCGAGAGCCTGCGGCGCGACCGCGGCGCGCGCGCCTTCTTCGACATCTTCTCGAACCGGGCGGCGGCGCTGTTCTATGCGGCCTGGAAAAAGTACCGCATGCCATTGCGGCATGAAACCGAGCAGGACCATCATTACCTGCCGCTGCTGCTGGCGCTGGGCGGCATCGGTCATCCCGCGCTGCGCGACCGACTGCACAACGGCGCCGGCCGGGTCTATGACGAATCCGTCGCCCACTACGCCGCGGCGGCGCGCCAACGGCCCGTGTCCGCGCCGTTCCTGCAACGCGTGCTTCAGGATTACTTCGGCGTGCCCTTGCGCGTTGAACAGTTCGTGGGCCGCTGGTACGACGTGCCGCCGCAGAACCGCACGCAACTGGGGCACCCGGGGGCCGTGCTGGGCGTGTCGGCGCTGGCTGGCGACCGCATCTGGCAGCGCGACCTGCGCATCCGGCTGTGGATCGGGCCGCTGTCGCGCCAGGCGTTCGCGGACTTCCTGCCGGGCGGCGAGCGGGCCCAGGCGTTAGAGAAATTGCTGACGATGTTCGGCGGCATGACCTTCGAATACGAGGTTCGGCTGGTGCTGGCGCGCGAGAGCGTCACCCCCAGCCAACTGGGCGAAGGCGGCGAGGTGCGCCTGGGCTGGAACTCGTTCCTGTGCACCGGCCCGGCCGACGCGGACCGCGACGACGCCAGCTACGAACTGCACACCATTCACTGATCCATCAGACATAGAAACTCATGGCTACACCGCTGAAGACCTTGATCGGGAAGTTGAACCAGACGTGCCGCCAGGCTGCCGAACGCGCCGCCAGCCTGTGCATGGCGCAAGGCCATTACGAGGTGGATCTGGAGCACCTGTTCCTGGCGCTGCTGGAAAAGCCGGCCAGCGACGTGAGCATCATCGCGCGGCGCTGCCATATCCATACCGACGCGCTGGAAGCCGACCTGAAAGCCGAGATCGGCCGCTTCAAGAACGGCAACACGCGCACGCCGGTGTTTTCGGCGCATCTCCCCAAATTGTTCGAGCACGCCTGGCTGATCGCGTCGCTGGACACGCAGACGACGCGCATCCGCTCCGGGCACCTGTTGCTGGCGCTGCTGACCGAACCTGACCTGGCGCAACTGGCCCGGCGGGGGTCGACCTTGTTCGAGTCGTTCCGGCTGGATGAACTCAAGCATGACTTCGCGGCGCTGACGGAAGGGTCGGAGGAGGCCGGGCAGGCCGTCGCTTTCTCGGAGGGCGCGGCGTCCCAAGGCGAGGCCGGGCAGCCGGCGCCGGGGCTGACCCAGACACCCGCGCTGGACCAGTACACCACCAACCTGACCGAACGCGCCCGCGAAGGCAAGATCGATCCGGTGATCGGCCGCGACGCCGAGATTCGCCAGATGATCGACATCCTGACGCGGCGCCGGCAGAACAATCCCATCTTGACCGGCGAGGCGGGCGTGGGCAAGACCGCCGTGGTCGAGGGCCTGGCGCTGCGCATCGTGGCAGGCGACGTGCCGCCGGCCTTGGCCGACGTGACGTTGCGGGTACTGGACATGGGTTTGCTGCAGGCCGGCGCCAGCGTCAAGGGCGAGTTCGAAAACCGCCTGAAGAACGTGATCGACGAGGTCAAGAAAAGCCCGTCGCCCATCATCCTGTTCATCGACGAAGCTCACACGATGATCGGCGCGGGCGGGCAGGCGGGCCAGAACGACGCGGCCAACCTGCTGAAACCCGCGTTGGCGCGCGGTGAATTGCGCACCATCGCCGCCACGACGTGGAGCGAATACAAGAAGTTTTTCGAGAAAGACGCGGCGCTGGCCCGCCGCTTTCAGGTGGTCAAGGTGGAAGAGCCTGACGAGGGGCTGGCCGCGTCCATGCTGCGCGGCATGGCGCCGCTGATGGAGCGGCATTTCGGTGTGCGCATCCTGGACGAGGCCATCAGTGCCGCCGCCCGGCTGTCGCATCGCTACATTACCGGCAGGCAGTTGCCCGACAAGGCGGTGAGCGTGCTGGACACGGCCTGCGCGCGCGTGGCCCTGGGCCGCAGCGCGACGCCCGCCTTGATCGACGACGCGCGCCATCGCCTGACCCGCCTGCGCACAGAACAGGCGGCGTTGCGCCGCGAGGCCGCCACGGGTACGCCGAACGCGCGCCTGGCTGAACTGGACCAGGAGATCACGACGGTCGAGCAAACGCTGGCGGACGCCGAAGCGCGCCATGCGGCCGAGACCAGCCTGGTGGAACGGATCCACGCGTTGCGAGGCGAGCTTGAAGCTCAAGGGCAGGACGCGCCGGTGGCCGATGCCGCGGCGCCGTCCTCGTCGCGGCGCAAGGCTGCCGCGCCAGCGCTGACGCCAGAGCAGCAGCGGTTGGCCGGATTGATGGACGAACTGCGGGCATTGCAGGGCGAGCAGCCGCTGGTGCCCGCCTGCGTGGACGCCCAGATCGTGGCCGAAATCGTGTCGGCGTGGACGGGCATCCCGCTGGGACGTATGGTCAACGACGAGATCCGCACGGTGCTGCAACTGCAGCCAATGCTGGCAGAGCGCGTCATTGGCCAGGACCACGCCTTGCATGCCATCGCGCAGCGCGTGCGCACCGCGCGCGCCGGCCTGGAAGATCCGGACAAGCCCAAGGGCGTCTTCCTGTTCGTGGGGCCGTCGGGCGTGGGTAAGACCGAGACGGCGCTGGCGCTGGCCGACATTCTGTACGGCGGCGAGCGCAAACTGGTCACGATCAACATGAGCGAATACCAGGAAGCTCACAGCATCTCGGGCCTGAAGGGGTCGCCGCCGGGCTACGTGGGTTACGGGGAAGGGGGTGTCCTGACCGAGGCGGTGCGGCGCCAGCCCTACAGCGTCGTGCTGCTGGATGAAATAGAAAAGGCCCACCCCGACGTGCTGGAGCTGTTCTTCCAGGTGTTCGACAAAGGCGTGATGGACGACGCCGAGGGCCGCGAGATCGACTTCCGCAATACGCTGATCATCCTGACGTCCAACGTGGGGTCCAGCACGATCATGCAGGCGTGCCTGAACAAGCCGGCCGACGAACGCCCCTCGCCTGACCAGTTGTCGGAACTGCTGACGCCGCAGCTGTACAAGGCGTTCAAGCCCGCCTTCCTGGGCCGCATGAAGACCATCCCCTATTTCCCCGTGGACGACGACGCACTGGCGCACATCATCGGGCTGAAGCTCGGACGCATCGCGCGCCGGGTGCAGACTACGCACCGCGCCGTATTCGAATGGGACGAGGCGCTGGTCGAGGCGGTGCTGGCGCGTTGCACCGAAGTGGATACCGGGGCGCGCAATGTGGACCATATCCTCAACGGCGCGTTGCTGCCCGAGATCGCTGAACAGGTGCTCAGCCGTATGGCGCAGGGCGAAACCATCGCCAAGATCCGCGTGGGCGCGGGCAAGAACGGCGACTTCCGCTTCCGCATGAGCTGACCAGAGGAGACGCCGACATGGCCCTTGAACTAGCCGCCGCCAGCCTGTTGGGCGCAGGCTTCACCCAGGCTGATCGCCTGCTGGACCTGAGCACGCCGCTGGGCCAGGACAAATTGCTGGCGGAGCGGCTCTACGGCACCGAGCAATTGAGCGACGGCGGCTTCGTCCTGCACGTGGATACGCTGTCCGACGATGCGCACATCCCGCTGAAGTCGCTGATTGGCCAGCCGGTGCAGGTGACGCTGCAGACCGCCTTGGGCCGCGACGAACACCGTGGCTGGTGCGGCCTGGTGTCCGAGGCCCGCTTCGACGGCGCGAACGGCGGCTTTGCGCGCTATCGGCTGCGCATCGAACCGTGGCTGGCATTGCTGCGCCAGCGGCGCGACAGTTACGCGTTCCAGGACTTGTCGGTGATCGAGATTATCGACAGCGTCTTTGGCGACTACAACGGCCAGGGCGCGGTGGCGCCGCAATGGCGCTGGGAAGTGAAGGACCGCGACGCCTACGCGAAGCGCAGCCTGACCATCCAGTACCGCGAAACCGACTACGCCTTTGTCGAGCGCTTGCTGGCTGAAGAGGGGTTGTTCTATTGGGTCGAGCACGAGGCGGGTGAGGGCGAACCCGGCGGGCATACCGTCGTCATCGCCGACCACAACGGAGCGTTCGAAGCCGGCCCGCAAGAGAGCGTCAAGTTCCAGCGCGCCGACGCGACCGAGACCGAAGACACCATCCAGGCCTGGCGGCAAAGCCGCACCTGGCGCACCAATGCCGTGCGCCTGGCCACCTGGGACTACCGCGCGATGCAGGCCCGCAAGGCCAGCGCCCAGGTCGACGACAAGCTGCCCAACGCCATGGAGCTGGCCGACTCCGATTACCCCGGCCAGTATCTGTTCGAGGACGGAGATCAAGGCGACCGGCTGGCCCACAACGCGCTGGCCGCGCAGCGCGTGCGCCAGGCCCTGCATGAAGGCGAGGGCACCGTGCGCACGCTGGCGGCGGCGCAGCGGTTTACGTTGACGGGCCATTGGGGGCCGTCGCAAGGCGCTGGCGCGGATTTCGTGGTGCTGCGCATCCACCACGAAGCGCGCAACAATTTCGACGAAAGCTTGGGGCGCGCGGTGGCCGACGCGCTGGGCGCGGCCGGCGAGTTCCAGGACGACAAGGCGGACTTCTACCGGAACCGGTTCGAGGCGATTGCCGCCTCGCTGGAGTACCGGCCCAGTACCCGGGATGGCCACGGCGCGCGGCTGCATCCGCGCCCCACGGTGCATGGCGCCCAGACCGCGCTGGTGGTGGGCGCGGCCGACCCGGTGCATACCGACCGTGACCATCGCATCAAGATCCAGTTCCATTGGCAGCGCGGCAGCGCTTCCAGCAATCGCCAGGATCACCCGGCGGGCGCGGACAATGCACCGGCCAGCGATGCGCTGGGCACCTGGGTGCGTGTCGCCGAGCCGGTGGCCGGGTCCGATTGGGGCGGCCATTTCGTACCGCGACTGGGGCAGGAAGTGCTGGTGCAATTTCTGCATGGCGATATCGACCGCCCGGTGGTGGTGGGCGCCTTGTACAACGGCGCGGGCACCGAGAACGCCGCGAACAACCAGGTGCAGGGCGGGGCCGCCAAGGCCACCGGCAACGCGCCTGCCTGGTTTGCGGGTAGTGAAGCGGGCCATGCGCACAATGTCGTGATGTCGGGCTTCAAGACGCAGGCCCTGGCCGAAAGCGGGCGGGGCATGGGGGGGTTCAACCAGCTGGTGCAGGACGACACCCCGGGGCAATCGCGCCTGACCGCGTCCACCACGCAGGCCGAGGCGCGGTTGAACCTGGGGCACTTGAAGCAGCAGCGCGATAACGAACGGCTGTCTGACCTTGGCCATGGCGCCGAGTTGGCCACAAGCGAAGCGCTGGCGCTGCGGGCAGGCGAAGGCTTGCTGATCAGCGCGGACAAGCGCGAGGGTGCTGCCGGCGGCTTGCTGGACAGCGAAGAGGCCATCAAGCAGATGGAAAAGGCCATCGAACAGGCGGGCGAGCTAGCCGCCACGGCCGTCCGCCAGGAAGCCACGCTGTCGGGCGATAGCGACAAGACGCGCGCGTTGAATGAGCTGGACGCGGTGCGCAAGGTGATCGAGGGCACCAAGGCGGAGGAATCCGTCACGGTGCCTGCCTATACGCAGCCGCACATCCAGGTGAGTGCACCCAAAGGCATCGGCCAGTACACGCCGCACAACGCTTTCACGGTAGCCGGAACCACCTTGTGCCAAGTCGCGCCCGACGTGAACTGGGCCGCGGGCGCGAACCTGGCCATCTGCGTGGCGCAGGGCGTGGTGCTCTTCACCAAGGGACTGGGCGGCAGTGGCCGCGCGGTTGAGGAACAAGGCATCCGTCTTCACGCCGCCGGCGGCAAGTTGCGCTTGCAGAGCCAGAAGGCGCGCATGCGTCTGGCCGCGGAAAAGGCGGTGACCCTGGTATCGGCGCAAGGCGCCGTCGACGTGAACGCGTCGAAGAAGGTGCTGGCCACGGCGGCGGGCGCCTATATGCGCATCGAGGGCGGCGGCATCCAGCTGCATGCCCCGGGCAAGGTCGAACTGAAGGCGGGTGTGCATAACTGGGTGGGGCCGCAAAGCGGAGCAGGGCCGGCCCAACCGCCGCAGGGGGATATGGAAGGCTGCGCCGCGGCGCTTGAAGACGCGGCCGGCAGCGGCGCGTTGGCGGCGTGACGATGGACGTGACGCGGCATAACCCCACACCCTGGACGGCTCGCGCCGAGGATTGCGTCGAGCGGGCGATCGCAGGCTTGCGCGCGGTGCTGGACGGGCGCCCCGACCGGCGCGTGCTGCTGTTGTGCGACTCGACGCTGGCCGACCCGCTGGCCGACGACATCGCCGCGGCGGGGCTGGCCCGGCGCGAGGTTGATCTGATTTCACAGGGCGCGACCGCGCCGCCCTTGTATCTGGCAGAGGTGCCCGACGAAATCCGGCACGAGCGCCTGGTCAACGCCAGCATCAGGCTGGCCGTGGACGAGGCTATGCGCCCGGCGCCGGCGGGCAAGCGCCCGCGTTCGATGTCGGCGTGGCTGGCCACCGACCTGCCCCTGGCGGAAGTGGCGCAGCGCCTGGTCCTGCGTGCGCGCTTGCGCGATGCGCAAGGCCGCGTGCGCATCCTGCGGTTCTGGGATCCGCGCACGACGCAATATCAAAGCGAGCTCTACGCCGGCACGGCGCCGGCCTCGTGGATACCGGGCGCAACCTGGATGACCGTGGACGGATTCGCGCGATGGAAAACGCTACCGGATACGCCCGGCCCGATGCAGACGGTCACGCCGGCTTGGCCGCGCCTGGCGCGTCTGGGCCGCATCAACGCCGTGTTGCAACGGCTGAATGCGGACGGGTTGCGTGTCGGTCCGTCGGTGCTGGATGCGGTGCGCCACGCGCTGGACGCCGGCGCGGCATGCGGCATCGATGACGATGAAGACGTCGCGTTGTTCGCGGCATGGCGGGTACGTCTGGATGCGCCACTGGAGCGCGCACCGTCGTTTGCGGCCTTGCTGCGCGAGGTGCAGGAAGAGGGCGGCCGGTTGCGCAACGCGGCCCAAGACATGGATGACGAAGATTGGGAGCGCTTTGCGCAGGAAGCGCAAACGCGGGAGGACTTGCAAGCATGACTGACTACGACGCGCTGCCCTGCAAGGGCAAGTTCTGCGGCCGCCCCGGGCTGCCCATCCTGCCGATGCGGATTGCCTACGTGCCGGGCGGCAAGAACGACCTGCCCGACGGCGTCTACCTGGATACCGAGCTGTACTACGACACCATGCGCCAGGGCGCATACATGCTGCGCGCGATCACGGCCGGTTATGTGTACATCTGGGATCCGCGCCGCAGTTACGGCTGGCGCGCGTTTGCGGCGACGGCGACGGGCCAGATGAAGGAAGTGCCGGTGGATGACGACGACCGGCCGTCCCAGCAGCCGACGTTCACCTGCACGCGCGAAGGGCACGGCCTGGAATCCGCGCTGATCAACGTGGAGGCGCCCGCCAATGCGTCGCGCACGGTCTGGGTGGGGTACTCGCGCGTGTGGTGGACGCGTGATATCCGCCGCGAGCTGGCGCGCGATGAAGGCTGGCGCAAGAAGGTCATGGTGGAGCTGGACGCCAAGGCGGTGTGGGCCGGCGGCTACCCCAAGGCCGATACCGGCTACCGCGTGGCGGAAGACGGCGCCAATCTGGCGAAGCACTCGATCGAATTCCGCGATGCCGCGGGGGCGGCGACCCTGTTCAGCAATACCTTGTCGCCGGGCGTCACCGTCTTCGGCGGGCAGGCCGCGGCGTTGGCGGCCAAGATGCGCCAGATGACACCCAAGGGCGGCATCGTGCTGGCGTTGCGGGACCCGGTGGGGATCCTCGCCGACATTTCCACCTGGCGAAACAAGTGGATGGGCGATCTGGCTGCCCATCATCTGGACCCGACGCGGCTGCGGGAAGTGGGCGTGGCGCAGATCATCGAAGGTCTGGAAAAGCAGATGCAGTCGTCCGGCGATGACCGCAAGCGTCTGCGAGAGCGCGTCGACACGGGCAAGGTCAGCAAGACGCTCAGTGACAACAAGGCGGCCATTGCCCGCATGCGCGAACATATCGAGGGAGCAGGCAAGGACTGGGCGTGGTGGTACGGGCGCGATACGTTCTGGCTGGCGCTCAAGGCGTATTCGTCCAAGGACGCCGCCGCGGGCGTGCGGCTGGAAGAAGACATGGCCCTGTGCGTGGACGGCGCAGGCGCGGTGGAATCCGAGCACAAGGCCATCGATGACTCGCTGAAAGACGAGGACATGACGGGCACGTACGAGGCGATCTGGCGCTCACTGGCGGCCAACGACGACGAGCTGCTGGGTTTCCTGAACCGCGAGGGCAAAGGCAAGGTCATCTCGAAACAGGTTTCGAGTATCCGTAAACTGGTCAAAGCCTACAACGATTGGCTGAAGAAACGCGCGTCGAAGGGTCAGTTGCCGCCAATGCGTGCGGCGGGCGCCGCCATCGGCCGATTCATGGCGACCCAGTTGCTGCGGTTGACCCTGTCGGGCGACCCCATCGCCGAGCGCGTCGCCGCGCGGGTCACGTTGACGATGGCCGCACGCATGAACATCGTGATGACGGTGCGCGTGCACACGACTACGCTGCCCCGGATGATTTCGGACATGCACCAGATCATCTGGGAACCCAATCTAAGCTCGGTGACGGTGGGCGGCGGCGGTGGGCTGTACGCCAACAAGCACATGCAGGCCGGTTGGATGGGAACGCAGGCCGAGCGTTCGACATCGATCACGACCAACTACATCATTCCCGAAGAAGTCGATGCGCAACTGAACGCGGCGGCAGCCAATGCGCGCCCGCGGCCAGGCGCGGGGGGCTCGCCGCAATTGGCGCTACCGGCGCCTGCGCCAGTCCTGGCCTTGCCCGCGCCGACGATGTCGCCGTTGGCGGGTTTGGTGAAGTGGGCCAAGTCGCGCGACGGTGCCAACGCGGGGGCGACGGGGGTGTTGACGCTGGTGGCGCTATACACCTCGGTATCGGACCTGAGCAAGGCAGAGGCGATCAAGGACGCCAAGGCGGCGCGCAAGGCCTGGTTCGGCATCACCTCCGGCGTGCTGGGGGTGGGCAGTGTGGCGATCGAAGTAACGGCGGGCGCGATCGGCGCGCGCGTGGGGGCGAACACCGCGTACACGATGAATCTGCAGCTGAACTTGCGGTTGACGGCAGTTCGTACCGCTGGCGCGGTCTTCGCCGCGGCGGCCACCTTCGTCGATGGCGCCAACAATGCGCTGAACGCGGTCGATCAATACGACGTGAAGAACTACGAGGCCGGGGGCGCCTACGCGACATCCTCATTCTTCCTGTTGCTGTCCGGCCTGACCGGCGTTGCGACGGCCCTCGTTTCGCTGGGAGGCGCGTTCAGCGCTGCCGGCGTGGTGGCGGGCGCCGGCGGGTTGGGAGGCGCCATGGTGGGCCTGACGAGCGGCGGTACGGTGCTGCTGGGCATCCCGGTATGGGGCTGGATCGTGCTGGGCCTTTGCCTGTTGGCGGCGGGCCTATACTTTAAATTCTGGGGCGACAGCGCCAAGGACAGCGAGTTGGAGATCTGGTTTACGCGCTGCTGCATGCGGTCTGCAGAATTCGAAGATGTGAAGGACCGCCCGCCTTTCGAAGACCGGGTGGAAGAGTTGGAGGCATTCAATCGCGCAGTGTTCGGCGTGCGGGTGACGCTGGATTGGAAGGGGTTTTTGAAGGGCGAGGTATTTGGCCGCGACCGGCTGGTGCTGGAAGTGATCATGCCGGGCTATTCCGACCATAGCGACTACGCGTATAGCCTCACGCTGGTCGGGGATGGCGTCAGTGCGGTCGTCTCAAGCAAGGGATCCGTGCGCGCGGAAGATCCCGAATTGCAGCCGCGCGGTCCGTCGAACCTGCAGTTCGTGAAAGGCAGGCCGCGGGAGGAAACCTGGGCCGACCGCGTGGACCAGTATGTCGACAACCTGAGCGCGCGGCCCGGTTGGGCCGACGTGTGGCGCTGGATACGCAAGGACCGCAGCCAGGCGATCGAATTCACCGGCAAGCCGTGGGACGATGTGGTGCAATTCCACGTCAGCAGCGGATGCGGGATTTTGCGGACCGAGGTCCTGGTCGACGACGATATCTTCCACGAAGCGTTGCTCAAGGTGGAATACTGGCCCGATCCGGACCGCATGCCCGACATCCGGTCGCTGCCCATGGGCGGCAGCGGATCCAATCTGGTGAAAGCCAATAACTGACAGGGTTTCAAGCATGAACAGCAACGAAGGAATCCAGGCGGCGGTCTACACCCGCTGGCATCAGCTGTCGGTGCCATTGGCCTTCGCGTTGGCTGCCGGCAGTTTCATGCTCGTGGTGCTGAACCGCGGCCCGATCGGCCTGGCCGCCGTGCTGGCGGTACTTGGCCTGCTCGTGCCGCCCTTGGTGGCCTTCAAGGGCTTTCCCACCCGCAACGCGGTCAAGGTGACGCCGGACGGGCTGGAATTCTCCCGACGCGGGCCGATCGCCTTTGCTGATCTGAAAAGCTGGGGCACCGACGACTACCTCAAGCTCATCCGCCCGGGCCTGCCTACGGTGCTGGTAAGCCCGGCGGATCTGCCCAGCCGCGAGCGCTTGCTGCGCGACTTCGAACAGGCGCTGCAGGCGTGGCAGAAGCGGCAGCCGGCCGGTACGGCCACGGCGCGCCGCACGCATTTCTACGGTTCCACCGCCGGTCGTCTGGTCGGGCTGCTGATCACCGCGCTGGGTGCCGGCTCCGCCGTCATGGCGCTGAGCCAGCGGGAACCGTCGATCTCGCTGGCCATCGTGGGCGGACTGGGCGCGCTGTTCGGCCTGGCGATGCTGTTCGGCAAGCGGGGCTGAATCCAGAGCCTTTCACCCCCGCGCCCAGGCTTTTCGCGGCTAGGACAGGGCCTCGCTGACGGTACCCTGCACCGCGGCGCAACGCGTGCACAGATCGGCATCGTCCGACACGGACGGCTCATGCTTCCTGCAGCAGGCGCATGCACGCCAGCTCGTGGGCGTGAAGCTCACATCACCGCCGTCGTCTGACCGGTCATCGGGGAAGACCGCCGCGGCGCCCAGAACGTCGGCAAATGCGCCAAGCCTTGCTGCCTTCGCCGGCGACCACGTGACGTTGACCTGGGCCGCGCCCTTGACCCATTCGTCCCGGTTGGCTTCCACCCAACGGTTGAGCGTGCCTTTTAGTTCTACCGCTTCGCCATAGGCTGCAAGAGTCGCGGCTTCGTTCTCTGCGACAGGCAAGGTCACGTCGGCAAGCGTGGCCAGCAGAACGCTATCGCCCTGTTCCGCGCCTGCTGCGCGCAAGTATTGAAAGACCTCCTCGCAAGAGTAGGGCAGCACCGGCGTCAGCAGGCGCACCAATGTGCGCACCACCAGGCCAAGCACCTGCTGCGCCTGACGCCGTCGGGGCGCGTCCGGCCGGTCGCAGTAAAGGCTGTCTTTCACCGCCGGAAAGTAATCGCTGGATGCGCTTTCCGCGTAGCGCAGCAGATGGGACACGGCTGCGGCAAAATCATAGCGGTCGGCCGCCAGGCACACGTCGACGCCCAGCTGGCGCAGCAAGGCCACCTGAACTCGGTCCAACGGGTGCGACACGGGCTGCGTCTGCCAATCGAAATCCTGAAGGTTCTGCAGGCAGAAGCGCATGGTGTTGCGCAGCTTGCGAAAGCGCTCCTTGGTCAGCGCAAGCGCCTCGCCCGAGAACTTCAGTTCGCGCGTGAAGTCCTGCTGCAGTGTCCACAAGCGCAGCACGTCCGGGCTCAGGGTCTTCAGCATCTGGTCCAGCGGCTGGTAGTTCTTGCTGGACTTCGAGAACTTCTGGCCCGTGCCGTCCACCACGAAGCCGTGGGTCACCACCTGCTTATAGGGGGCGCCGTGACCGGCCGCCGCGCACGTCAGCAGCGAAGACTGGAACCAGCCGCGGTGCTGGTCGGAGCCTTCCAGGTAGACGTCGGCCGTGCGGCCGTAGCGCTGCATCAGCACCAGTTGATGGGTTACGCCGCTGTCGAACCAGACGTCCAGCGTGCGGCGAGGGCCTTCGCTTTGCCAGGCTTCCACGCCTTCGGTCGCGACGCGCGCCGCCAGCCGCACGTCATCGGGGTCGGCCGGATCCACAAGGGGCGTTCCCCACAGCCGGTTGCGCGAGACGCACCAGGCTCCGCGCCCGGCCAGCATGCTGGTTAGCCGTTCGCGGCCTGCGGCGGGCACGAACTCCACGTCGTCCAGCGCGCGCAGCGCCTGTTGCCGGGTGTCGGCCAGGTCCAGGAACCACTCTTGCGAAGCGCGGAAGAACACTGGCGTCTTGTGGCGCCAGCAATGCGGATACTCGTGCTCCAGGGTGGACACGGACACCACGAAGGGCGCCACGCGTTCCAGCACGTGGGCCCTGGCTTGCGTCAGGTCCATGCCTTGCATCCCCGCCACGACAAAGCGGCCATGCTCGTCCAGGTATTGCTCGACGGCCAGGCCGTACGGCTCGCAGACACGGAAATCATCGGTGCCGAAGGCCGGCGCCATGTGCACCAGCCCCGTGCCCGCCCGGCTCACGAAATCCGCCGGCAGGACGGGCACGGCGTCTCGTGTGTAGGGGCTGACTACCGTCAACCCCGCCAGGTCGACGTCGGGCAGTTGCTCGTCGCCGGGCTGGCGTAGCCGCACCCGGCTACGCGTGCCGTCGCTGGCGGCGACATAGCTCAGGGCCGGGTTGTAGGCGACCGCCTTGTTGGCCGGCAGCGTGTACGGGGTGGTGGTCCATACATCCAGGAACAGATCCTCGTGGCCCACAACCGGAAATAGCACGACCAGGCTGTCGCCGACCTTGGTTTTGTATTCGACCTCGGCTTCGGCCAGCGACGAGGCGCATGCCGGACACCAATGCACGGGCCGCAGCCGCCTGACGGCGCCGGGCAGCGCCTGGAACACCTTCGCTGCGCCCGACTCGAAGCCGGGCGCCATGGTCAGATAGGGCTGCTCCCAGTCGGCGGCCACGCCCAGCTCGCGGAATTGGGCGGTCTGCAAGTCCACTTGCGAGCGGGCGTAGGACCGGCAGGCCGCCACGAAGGCCGGCGGATCGTCCTTGCCATGGCCCAGGCGTTCGACCTCCAATTCGACGGGAAGGCCGTGGCAATCGAAGCCCGGCACATACGGCGCGAAGTAGCCTTGCAGCCGTTTGAACTTCACTACCGAGTCCTTCAGGCCTTTGTTGACGGCATGGCCAAGGTGCAAGCCGCCGTTGGCATAGGGCGGCCCGTCGTGCAGCAGGAAGAGCGGGCGCGCGCCTTGTGTGCGATGCAGGCCGTCGACGACCGCCTTGCTCGACCAGCGCCGCAGGGTTTCCGCCTTGTCGGCGTGGGTGGTGGCCAGCGGGAATTCATGCTTGAAAAGATTCAGCGTGTACATGTTTCGAGTCCAGAAATGCAAAAAGGGCAGCGTTCTGTACGCTGCCCTTTGGAAGGTGAGGTGCGAAGGTGGGGCTTAGCCGCCCAACGTAATTCGCCCCCGACGCCCAATGGCAGCGGAGGTGCGAATAATCACGATCGACAGGAATCTGGACACGGGTTTTGGCTGGTTGGTGTGTTGACGTGGTGGATTCACTCTAGCACAACATCAAGACCCGAAACAAACGCAACAATAATTTTCGGGTTCCGCACCGCCGTCGTTGCCGGCGCAGCTTGCGGCTGGATTGGCGGGGCGCGGCGGTGGCCCGCGCCATTGCTGGCGTTCTGACCGTGGCGTGGGTTTGAAGCGACAGCACGGGCCCGCCGGGATGCGCGCCGCACAGTATCGGGCCATGTTTCAGCTTGCCAGGCGGGCATTGCGATCCGGCCCTGAATCAGTAGTATGCCGGCTCAACGATCCGATTCCGCCTTATTCAAGGACCGCTCCATGATGTTGCCGCGACCGCGACTTGCCCTGTCCGCCCTGGCCTTTTCGCTTGCCTTGTCCGGCTGCGCCACCCAGCCATTCTCGAGCAACGAGGGCACCATGGACGATCCGCGCTATGCGCAGCTGCTGGATCTGATCGACGAAGCGCTGAAATCGGACATGGCCGTGGTGCTGGTGGCCGATCTGACGCCGCACCCTACGCTGGGCGACGCGCTGGCCATGACGAAGTACACCTCCCGCGTGATCTGGATGAACGAAGCGGCGCCGCAAGTGACCTTCAGCCGCAGCTTCCACACCAATTCGCTGCAGAAGGACACCAAGACGCCCCTTCTGTTCAATTCGTTCGAGGTGCATATCCTGCCGCCCGGCAAGTATCTGCTGACCGGCGGAGACGATTACAAGCTGAATGCGTTGCTGGATGAGGTGGGCGCGCAGAGCGGCCCGGTCGGCTCGGGCCGCGGCGCCAACGGCACGTCTTATCTGTCGCCGGAGCTCTATCGCGAGTTCTACAAGCAGACCAATTGGCACGATGCGAGCTACGGCACACAGACGGGGTCGCGAACGGTCTGCACCGCCGTGCATGCGGCGTCGGGCGCCTGCGTGAGCTGGGGCGAGCAGCAATACAGCCAGACGACCCAGACCGGGGCTGCAGGCTACCGCGAAGATACGCAGTATCGCGACATCCCCGCCATCAAGATCCAGTCGCGCATCCCGCCTAAACAGGCGTTGGCCAGCTTCACGCTCAAGGCCGGCCAATTGGTGCTGAGCCAGCGCATGCATCTGAAGACACCCAGCTACAAATACCGGCAGTCCGCCTGCCGCGCAGTCGAGGCCAAGATGATCGAGTGCCCGCTTGAGGACATGACCGTCTACACCCGCCCGGCGCCGATGGAGTTTTCGCAGAAGCTCATCGCGCGGCGCAAGAACGTCAGCGCGGAACATCAGCAACTGCTGGCAAAGCTCCAACCCATGCAGATCACGACGCTGGGCAAGCAGGGCATGGAAGACCCGGTCTGGGGTGTGCCGGTGTCGCTGCGCAAGGGCAAATGAACGAAGCCGGGGGCGGTGATCCGCGCAAGCGCTGGCGCGAGCAGCAGCGGGCCCAGCGTCTGGAACAAGCCGACGATCAGCGCGCCGCGTTCGACGCGCAGGCGGCGCGGCAACGGGCGTGGGCCGAACGGGCACGGCAGCCGCCGGCCCTGGCCCGTGTGGCATGGCAGGGCCTGACGCTGCGGGTAGTGAACGTGGCGCAGGCCCAGACGCTTCTGAGCCGGATCCGAGATACCGACAATGCTGCGTATTACGCGCTGCTGGACGAGGCCGCAGCCGCGCAGCTGCCCGACATCGCCGGGCAGCAGTGGGTGTTCCTGGTGGCCGACGCACCGGTGACGGCAACGACTTTGGACTTGCCCGCGCAACTGCCGGACCATCCGGCATTGCGGGTGGCCGGCTGGGTGTTCACGGCGGGTCTGGATGCCGACGTGCTGCGTGTCGGCAACGCGGCCAATCCGGACATGGCAACCGGCGAATCAGAGGCCAATATCGGGCCTGATGCCGGGCCTGACACTGGGCCTGACACTGGGCCTGACACTGGGCCCGACACCCGGTCTGGCACGATGGTGGTTGCATTGGGCCCGGCACGCGCCGGACTGCTGATGTTGCACGCGGGACGGCACGCGTTCACGGAAGGGCTGCATGCCACGACGCTGCTGTGCCGGCACTATCGGTGCCAGGTGCTGGTGCGTGGCGCCTTGCGCGCAGATTGCTTGATTGCCGCAGGCGGTGACGTGTACTGCACTGAGGCGCCGCGTATCGCCCTGCTGGCGACCGACGACGCCGACCGCAATCGCAGCCGCGTCATGTCGCGCCCGGGCCGCAGCTATCGCTTTCATCCGCCTACGCATGCGCTGGAGGACATCGTGGCGCCGCCCTGGTTGCGGCGCGATGCGCGCGGCCATGCGCGGCTTTCCACGCGCCTGGCGGATCTTGCCGATGCGCAGGCCTTGCTGCGCCCGCGCAAGGCGATCGATGGGGTCTATGACGGCTTCACAGCCGAACTCCAGCAGGCCATGCAGACGCTGTCGGCGTTACTGCGCACCGCGGGCCCGGCGCAGCTATCTGTGCGGTTCGGGCCCAGTCCCTCGAACCACGCCCGGTATTCCGAGAATGCCGCAGGCGCGCGCGAGCTGGTGCGGCAGATCGATCATTCGGAATATGTGCGTATCAGCGCGACGCAGCCGGGCGCGGGCGGGGCCATTGCGCTACGGGCGGAACAGCTGAGCGCACCTGTGCGCGATCGTTCTGTGCGCGATGCCCGGCCAGAAGACGACGACCCCGAGGCGCGCATGATCAAGCTGGCGCTGCGCGACGCAATCGCGCGGCTATTGGCGCACTACGGTCCGGCGTAACCGGCCGGGACAATCCGGCCTGCGCGTAGTCGCTCGGGCGGTTGGGAGTCAAAGATGCCGGTGGCTGCACGCCATCGGCGCATCGATCATCTTGCCCACGGCGTCCGCCATCATTCTTGCGCTTTCTTCGTCCAGCCAGTTCGTGCGTATCGATCGAAAGCCCAGGCCAAGGCTGAAGTGCCAATCCAGGTCGAAAATTCGATAGGCCTTGCCAGTGGCTGGGCAGTGCCATTGCACGTCGGGGTCTTCGAAGGCCGCCCCAATGAAATCGACGTGGTCGCCATAGGGAGGCAGGTCCGGTAGCGGCTCGCCGGTTTCCGGCAGGCTAGGGACTTCCAGGTTTTCGCCGACATGCACGGCGGGGTTCGGGCCGTCATAGGCCAGCAGCATCAAGCCGAATTGTTGCGGATCGGTGTCGTACGTCTGGGCGATATGCGGGCTCATGAATGCGCGTGCCGCGGGCCCGATCAGGTAATGCGGGCTGCGCCACGAGCTGCCCTCGTCATTCTGAAGGGTGCAGTCGAGTTCGATGCCGTGGCCGGTCAGCAGTTCGAGCGTTTGCGCGATGCTGAAGTCCGGCGCGGCCTTCAGGCCGGCGGGCAGGGCGGGACACCCTTCGTACAACGCCAGCACCTCGGCGGGGCTGCGCATCGCATCTTCGTATCGGTAGGTGCAGTTCAGGGTCTGTGCCAGCGTCAAGCTCAGGTCGACCAGCGCCGGCATCGGCACATTGCGCCCGAACGGAGGCAGCACCATGCCGGTTTCCAGCAGACGGGCTTCAAGCTGTTTCCAATCCGGCGGCGGCAGATGGGGATACCGCGGGAACAGGAACTGGTGATGTTCAGACATGCGCCGCGTCTAGAACGACGTGCGGACGCGCGAGGGCATCGGGGTTGCCCCGGTAACGGGGCTGCCGCGCAGGCGCGGGCGTCAGGCGGCGGATCGTCTTCAGCACTTCTTCCGGTTCTGCCGGTTTGCGCAGGTAGGCCGCATAGCCGTCGCAGGTCTCGCTGATTTCATGCTCGGGCCGGCCGCTCAGCACCAGCACGGGCGTTTCGCTCAGATAGGCGTTTTCGCGCATCGCGGTGAGCAGTGCGCCGCCGTGCATGCCCGGCATGGAAAAGTCGGTGATCACGAGGTCAGGGCGCAGGTCAAGCATCTGCCGAAGCGCGGTCAGGCCGTCGGTATGCGTCGTGACGTCATAGCCTTCCATGCGCAAGATCTCGCTCAACATGTCGACCAGCATCGGCTGATCGTCGACCAAAAGTATTTTTTTCATGATGGTTCAGTGCCACGTACTGCAGCGTTTGGATTTCTGGCCGCCCTGGCCGTCCGCAAGCGCCGTTGTTGTACGGCCATGCGAAGTGTGGTGGGGCAGGGCCAGCGGCATTTCGCTCCTTCCGGGCGCTGACGGAGCAGGCGAAAGGAGGATGGCGGACCGTGGATAGGCGCATCCTAGGGCATGCGCGTTGTTCATGTGTGTCGTAATTGTATCGGGAGGAAACGAGTGCTTGGCTCGCCCTCGTGCCACGTCGTTGATGCGGAGCGGCACGGAAACCTTTTGCCATGCTTGAGCGGTGCGTCGATCGGAAATTGAGCGGTGGACACCGTGCTTTAATTCGATCTGGATCACGCGCGCGGCAACGCGCCAAGCAACCCACGGGAGCCCGACTTGCCCATAGAATTCGAACAGATCGAGAGCGGTTTCATGGACACGTTGCGGGCGCAGTCTGCCTTCGCGGGATGGAAGAAGAAGCGCAAGCGTTGCCTTTGGCGCGCGCTTGGAGACGTACAGCAAGGCGTGGAGCTGATCCGCTACAAGGCCTCTTTCGACAACCGGCAATTGGTGTCGTTGGGCCTGTACGTATCCGTGCCCTGCGAGCGCGAGTGGCCGGTGTATGTGCCCACCGAAATCTGGGACAAGGGTCGTCTGTACCGCAGGGCGTATCTGGTACCCGGCCAAGGTCTGGTCGACGAACCCACCTTCGCCAGCGGCGCTTCGATCGCTATCGCTTCCGCGGAAGCGTTGGCCGACTTGCTGGCTACCCTTCCGGGCGATATCGACGCGCACGTCACTCCCTGGTTCAAGCAATACGAGACGCTGGAAGCCGCCTCGTACGAGTACCAGATTCCTCGCTGGCGGCTGGAGAAGGCGGGTCTGATTCCCTTGACGCCGGGAAGTTCGGGCTGATCGTCGCCGCTCAGAAAGCGATTGAAACCGCTTATACACCCCGTATCCCGGCATGCGGGACTGACACATACCTGAAGTGATAACTTGCTTGCCAGACGAATGATTTCTGGTTCAAGCCGTTATGCATGGCTGCATCGCAGAAGCAGCCCGCTACAGGAGAATAAAGATGGCCATCACGAAACGACTCATTCAGGCGGTTCTCGCGGGCGTCCTGGCGTTGGGCGTCAGCATGACCGCCCAGGCCGACAAGCAGACCCGCAATACCGTCATCGGCGCCGGGCTGGGCGGCGTGGCGGGGGCATTGCTGTCCGAAGGCGATCCTTGGGCGACCGTGGGCGGCGCGGCCGCCGGCGGCTTGCTGGGACACGTCATCACCGATGACGACCGCGGCGGGCGCCGCCACGGCTGGGACCGCGACCGGGGGCGCGACCATTCCTACCGTCGTGCAGGCTACCGGGGTTATGACGGTTATCGCGGCCACGACGGATACCGAGGCCATAACCGTTCAAACGGGCGCTACCACCACCGCCGCTGATCCTGTCGGGCGCTTCTGGAGCCAGTCGACCACGAACTCCCCCGATTCATGGATGTGCGTGCGCATGGACTGGCGCGCGGCCGCAGGGTCGCGCGCCACAAGCGCTTCGACGATCGCCGCGTGATGCTCGATATTCTTCTTCATGCGCGACGCGTACATACCCAGCACGGTCATGTTCAGGATGTTCCTGGTGTAATCGGTATGCAGGTCCTTGATGACGCGCTCCAGCGACGAGTTGCCGGAAGCCTGGAAAATCAGGGAATGAAACTCGTGGTTCCTGGTCACCCATTGCTGCATCGGTCCCGCGGCATGCCGGTTGGCGGCGGGGCCGTCCTTGTTGACTTCCGCATGTAGCGCCGAGACCGCCTCCACGCATGCGACGTGGGCGGATTGCAGCCTGTGCAGATCGGCGTCGGTGATCCAGCGCGCTGCCAATTCCGCGGCCATTCCCTCCAGCTCTCCCCGCAGCCAATAGTTCTGGCCGATGTCTTTGACGGTGGGGGCGACCACGGTAGCGCCGTAGCGGGGTTGCTGGACGATCAGACCCTTGATCTCCAGTTGCCGGAATGCCTCGCGCACCGGCGTCCGGCTGACGTCATACTCCTCGGCCAACGCCTCCTGCCGCAGCTTCCGTCCGGGCGGATAGGTGCCGTCGAAGATCTTTCTGGAAATCTCGCCAACGAGTTGCTGCACGAGGGCTTCCTGGGATTGCGGCGGCCTCGCCGGATCGGCCCGGCTGCCGGGCGAGAAAGGTTGTTGCATGGTTCGCTCCCGCCCCGACATGCTGCACCCGGGGCTTCTGCCTCAGTGTTCCAGGTCTTTTTCGGTGATCTCGGGCAATTCGCCCTTGATGTTCATCCTGCCTTCGTACACGGGGCCGGCCTTGGCGGTGGGGCCCTGGTACTGCACGAAGAAGATCGTGCCGCCGGTTTGTGTGCTGAGCGCCTCTTCGATGTGCGGGTCGGGATGGAAGACGACGGTGCCCGGCCCGAAGCGCTTGCCACCCATATCGAACTCGCCGTCGATCACGTACCAGACCTGCGCAAAGTCGTGCCGGTGCAGCTTGAAGCCTGCTCCCGCTTCATAGCGCAGAAAGCCGGCGTTCGGTTCCGTCGGCCGTTCCGGGCGGGTATGGAACAGAAATTTCGTCTTGTTCTTGAACCGGCCCATTTCCCATTCCATGTCTTCGGGCTCCCGGTACTCGGGCATATGGTGAACCAGGGTCTGATCGTTCGCGTTGTTGCTGCTCATGGCAAGCTCCTTTTCTTGATGCGGCCGCCAAAGTCTATCGAGCTTGCGGCAAAAATACTGGATACAAGATTGGGCGTGAGTGCGCGCGTAAAGCAGGCTGGCTGGCATGCGGGCAAGGCATATCAGGCGCCTATAAATTTGATATTGGACCCGTCTGTCCAACCCTTCATAGACTCCATCGAATTATGGAGAGGTGACCTATGCACTTGAAGGGAATCATCGGGTATCTGCTGACGCCGTGCGACGACGGCGGCCGTGTCGATCATGCGTTGCTGGCGCGCCACGCAGAACGGCTGATCAGCGAAGGCGTGCACGCGCTGGCGCCGTTGGGCAGCGTCGGTTGTTTGCCTTATCTGGCCGACCACGAACGCGAAGACGTCATCCGCACGGTCGTCGGCGTCGCCAATGGGCGGCTTCCCGTGCTGGCGGGCGTGTCCAGCCTGACCACGGCCAGCACCATCCGGCACGCGCAGTACGCGGAGCGCGCCGGCGCAAGCGCCATCCAGGTGCTGCCTAGCACCTACTGGAAGCTGACGGAGCCCGAGATCTACGCGTATTACCGCGAGGTGAGCGAGGCGGTGTCTCTGCCGGTGATGGTCTACAACAATCCTTTCACCACCGGCATCGATCTGTCCGTGCAGTTCCTGGCCAGGCTGGCGGAGCTGCCCACCGTGACGATGATCAAGGAAAGCAGCCCCGACGCCACAAAGATCGCCCGCCTGCGTGAGGCCTGCCCCGACAAGACCGCCATCTACGTCGGCCTGAACAGTATGGCGCTGCGCGGCTTTGCTGACGGCGCGGCGGGCTGGTGCACGGCGTCGCCCAACGTCAGTGCGCAGTTCGCGTTGAACCTGTATCGCTGTGCGATGTCCGGCGACAGCGAAGGCGCGCAAGCGTGGTTTGCGAAACAGATCGGCCTGCTGGATTTCCTGATCGAGCATGGCCTGCCGAGATCCGTCTCTGCGGGCATGCAACTCCAGGGCGTATCGCCGGGACGATTGCGCGCGCCATTGTCCGCGCTGGGCGTGGAGCATGAACAAGCGCTTCTTGAAATCCTTAAAGGCATGGAGATCGTGAAATGAACAATGCACTGCGACGCTGCGCGGCAGGTCTGTTGGGAGTCGTCGTCCCGGTCGCGGCCGCCTGGGCGGGCGGATATCCGTCGCAACCCATCCGCCTGATCGTTCCTTTCGGCGCAGGCGGAGTGACTGACACGACCGCGCGGGTGTTCGCCGAAGGGCTGACTCGGGAATTGGGACAACCCGTCGTGGTCGAGAACCGGGCAGGGGCCGGCGGCTCGATCGCCGCCGGGGCGGTGGCGAAGTCGGCCGGAGACGGCTACACCCTGCTGGTCATCACCAACGGCATGGTTGCCGTCAACCCGCTTATCTACAAGACGCTGCCGTACGATCCTAACAAGGACTTCACCTACGTCGCCATGCTCGCCAACACGCCTACCGTCCTGGCAGTAGGGGTGGACAGCCCCTATCGGTCGCTGCCCGAGCTGGTCGATGCGGCGGCAGTCCAGGCCGACAAAATCTCGTTTTCCACGGCAGGCGAGGGGTCCGACAACTATCAGGTGCTGGAGCTTTTGCAGCAGGCGACCGGCGTGAAGATGCTGCACGTTCCCTATAAGAGCGGCAACGAGTCTCTGACGGCCGTGATGAGCCGCAATACGGATGTGACCGCGGTATCCGCAGTGACGGCGGTAGGCTTTATCGAGGCGGGTCAGATCCGGCCATTCGCCGTGACTGCTTCCCGCCGCCTTGCGAGCCTTCCGGATATTCCGACCGTCAAGGAAGTGCTGGGCAAAGAGGCCGAGGGCGGATCGCTTTCAGGCATTGCCGTGCCCGCAACTACGCCCGCGGAAATCGTCGCGCGCCTGAATGCCGCCATTTCCGTGGTGGCGGCCAGCCCTTCGGTGCAGGAAAAGATCTACGCGCGCGGCAGTGAACCTGTGGACAGGTCGCAGGAGGCGTTCGCGCGCAAAGTCGTCGAAGAACAGAAGAAGTGGGCGGGCATCCTGGCAGGCGTGCGGAAATAGGGGTGAACGCCTTAGGCTGGCTGCGCATCGCCTTGCGCGGCCAGTACCTCGCGGGCCGTGTCGGTAAACCAGCGGACCGCGGGGTTCATGCGATGGGCATGCACCGCCAGCGCCATGGGGTAGGTCAGCGGCGCGCCGGACGCGTCCACCAGATCCACATAGGCCACGTTGTCGATCGCAATCTGACGCAGGGCTTCAGGCACGATCGCCACGCCGAGTTCGGCTGCAATCAACGGCAGGCTGATCAAGGCGTGGGAGGATTCCTGCATGACCTTCGGATGAAACCCGGCTTGCCGGCAGGCTGCCACGATTTCGCCCGCGAACCCCGGGCTGTCAGAATGGGCCAGTGTCACCAGCGTGTCGTCGCCCAAGTCGGACAGGGCTACCGTCCCCTGGCCTGCTGTGGGGTGCGTCCCGGGAACGGCCAGGATCAGGCGCTGCCGGTTCAGCGTGATCATATCGATGCCAGGCACCCTGGACGCGGGCGGAACCAGGAACGCGGCATCCAGCTCGCCGCGCTGCAATTCAGCCAGGATGCTGACAGTGCTACCGCTGGTCAAGCGCAGCCGGATGTGCGGAAAGCGCCGGGTGAATTCGGGCAGGATCAGTGGCAGCAAACGCAGCGCCGCGCTGGGAACCGCGCATACCCGCAGGGTGCCGATGCGGCCATGGGCGGCATCCCGCGTGACCTCAAGCGCAGATTGCGCGCCGTCCAACAGGCGCGTGGCCTCACCCAGAAAGGCGCCGCCCGCGGCGGTCAGCCGCACGCCCAACCGGTCGCGTTCAAACAGCGGCGCGCCGATCTCGGCTTCCAGCCGCTTGATGGCAATGCTCAAGGGCGGTTGCGTCATATTGAGGCGTTCGGCCGCGCGCCGGTAGTTCAGCTCCGTGGCAAGCACCACGAACTGCTTGAGCTGCCTGAAATCCATGTCTTGCTCCGCCTGCCCGGCTGGTAGGACGTCTAATAAGGAAGCGGGAATCGCCTGGCCAGATCCGCGACGCCTGCGCGAACTGCGTCTTCCGTGCGGGCGTTGACCGTGCCCGCGCGTACGTCGCCGAGCACGGCCAGGATCATGTCTCCGATCTCTTTGAAGGCGTCGGGGCCCATGCCTCGGGAAGTGCAGGCCGCGCTCCCCACGCGTATGCCCGAGGTCACGGTCGGCTTGGCATCGTCGAATGGCACCGCGTTCTTGTTCAGGGTAATGCCGACCTGCTCCAGGGCCAGTTCGGCCGCATTGCCGGCCAGCCCCCACGGGCGCAGGTCGACCACACCCAGGTGGCAATCGGTGCCGCCAGACACGATGGACAGGCCGCCCTCGGTAAGCCGGTCGCACAGCGTTTGCGCATTGCCCACCACGGCTCGGACGTAGGTGCGGAACGACGGTTGCAGGGCCTCGCCCAGCGCGACGGCCTTGGCCGCGACGATGTGCATCAGCGGGCCGCCCTGCAGGCCGGGGAAAACGGCCGAATCGATTTTCTTCGCGATGTCGCCGTCATTGCTGAGGATCATGCCGCCACGCGGCCCGCGCAGCGTCTTGTGCGTGGTGGTCGTGGTGACGTGGGCATGCGGCACCGGCGACGGATAGACGCCACCGGCGACCAGCCCCGCGAAGTGCGCCATGTCGGCCATGAAGACCGCGCCCACGTCGTCGGCAATGGCTCGGAACCGCGCAAAGTCCAGCGTCCGGGAATAGGCCGAGCCGCCCGCGACGATCAGCTTGGGCCGTTCGCGTTTGGCAATCCGTTCCACGTCATCCATGTCCACGCGCTGCGATACCGGGTCCACCCCATAGCTCAGGGTCTGGAACCAGCGGCCCGACATGTTGACCTTGGCGCCGTGCGTCAGATGGCCTCCCGCCTTCAGGTCCAGGCCAAGGATCTTGTCTCCGGGCGTCAGCAACGCCAGATAGACGGCCTGGTTCGCCTGGCTTCCCGAATGGGGCTGCACGTTCACGTACCCGGCGCCGAACAGCAGCTTCGCCCGGGCGATCGCGATGTTCTCCGCGACGTCCACGTTCATGCAGCCGCCGTAGTAGCGGCGCCCGGCATAGCCTTCGGCGTACTTGTTCGTCAGTACCGAGCCCTGGGTATCGAGCACCGCACGGCTGGCGAAGTTCTCAGAGGCGATGAGCTCGATCGAGTGCATCTGCCGATGCCGTTCCGCGTCGATGGCGGCCCAGATGTCGCGGTCGGCCTGTGGCAAGGCAAGGGCGCTGACAACGGGCAGCGGGCCGTCGGGGAGTGCAATGGTCGTCATGATGGATGCCTGCGGCAAAAAGTGGGGCGGTCAGGCCCGGCTTTTTCGGCGCGTCGCTAGCGTCTGCAAAAGTGACGATGGCGTCCAGGCGCCGGCCCTGGGCCAAAGAGGCAGTGTAGGAGGGGAGTGGCATAGCTATTCATGCCACTTTTTTTGCAATAGGCAGACCACTTGGTCTGCCCGAGGCACCCGATCGAAAGGCTTGCTGCGTCAGGGGTTGAACAGCAGGAACCCGTAGGTGATGAACAGCGCCAGGTGCATGGCGCCCTGCATGATGGAGGTCCGCTGCCCGTTGAACGACAGCATGCCCAGCAGCACTGTCAAGGCCAGCAATACGGTTTCCAACGGCGATATCCCCATGATGACCTGCTTGCCCGTGATGAGGCCGATGACCAGCACGGCGGGGACGGTCAGGCCGACGGTGGACACGAAGGCGCCCAGACACAGATTGATGGCGCGCTGCATCTCATTGTTCAGGGCGGCCTTGATGGCGGTCAGGGATTCCGGCGTGAAAACGATGATGGCGATCAGCACGCCGCTGACGGCGACCGGCGCGCCCGCGGTCGCCACGCCGTAGTCGATGACGATGGCAAGGTGATGTGCCAGCAGGACGATCGGAATGATCATGCCAAGCAGCAGCAGGCTGCTGCGCACGATGGCGGACCGGTCGCCGGGAGCGGATGCCGTGTCTTTCGCCTGCGCCGCGGTTTTTTCGGGCTGCGCCGCCACGGCCATCAGGCCGGGATGCGGCTGAATGAAGAGCCGCTTCTCGTTGCGCATCTGAAGCAGCAGGAACACCGCATACAGTGCGGCGGTGACCGCGGCGATCGTCCAGCCTTGCAGCGTCGTGAATTCGCCCGCGCCCGACAGGTAGTTGGGCAGGACCAGCGCCGTGCCGGTCAGCAGCACGATCATCGCCAGATAGGCGTTGGCGCCTTGGGCGTTGAACTCTTGCTCGCCATACTTCAGGCCGCCCGCGACCAGGCAGATCCCCATGACGAGATTCACGATGATCATCATCACCGCGAAGATCGAGTCGCGCCCGATGGTCGGAAACTCGCCCGGGCCAAGCAGCACCGAGGCAATCAGGATCACCTCGATCGACACGATAGAAAGCGTCAGGATCAGCGTCCCGTAGGGCTCGCCCAGCTTGTGCGCCAGAAGATCGGCTTCATGGACCACGCCGAACGAGGCGGCGATGATCGTGAAGAACAGCACCGCAAAGCAGGCGATGGCGGCGACGGGGGTAAGCGGCTCCGCCAGCCATGCGCCGCCGTAGACCGTAAAGGCGATTACGACAAGCCAGGCCCAGCCCAGCTTGAACCAGGTGGCCTTGGGAATGCGAGGGGCGTGCGAAGGGGGCACGGCGGTCTCAGGTTCGGTCGCGGCAACCGAAGGCGCGCGAGGAACGACAGAGGTGGGGAGGAGGGCGGGGAATAACGGGACGCGCATCGCTGGTCTTTCCATGAAAGATAAGCGGGGTCGTCCCCGATAAAGACACGCCAGTCAGGTCGTCCTGGCTGGCGAGAGCGAGCTGCTCGATCGCTGAAATTCTAACCGATCGGGACTTGGGGCAAGGTGCCCGGGGCGCGTTGGCACATCTTTCCCGTCCTGGGCTAGACTGATCTCCCTTTCATCTGCCCGCCTCCGTCATGGCCCTGCACAGCTGGCTCATTTACCTGGTCGCCGTCATCGGCCTGTCGATCACGCCTGGTCCCAACACGCTGCTTGCGCTGACCCACGGCGCGCTGCACGGCCATCGCAAGGCGTTGTGCACCATCGCCGGTGGCGCGGTGGGTTTCATCGCCTTGATCGCCTTGTCCATGCTGGGCATCAGCGCGCTGTTGAAAGCCTGGGGGCCGGCGCTGACGGTGTTGAAGTGGGCGGGCGGCGCCTATCTGATCTGGCTGGGCATCCAGTTGTGGCGTGCCCCGGGCGTCCAACTGACGCCCGCGCCCGATATGCCCCGGCCGCGTCGCACGCGGATGTTCAGCCAGGGCCTTTTGTCCGCGATCTCCAATCCCAAGGCGCTGCTCTTTTACGGCGCGTTCCTGCCGCAATTCATCGATCCGGCGCGCAGCCTGTTCACGCAGTTCGTGATCATGGCGGGCACCTTCGCCGTCATCGAATTCCTGGTCGAGTATGTGCTGGCGCGGCTGGCGCACCGGGTGCGGCCGTGGCTGGAGCGTACCGGACGCCGCTTCAACAAGGTGTGTGGCGGCCTGTTCGCCGCCATGGGGGCGGCGCTGCCGGGTTCTTGACGCCTACTGCACCGTCGTAGGGGTTGCGGCGCGCGAGGACTGCGTGGGCATGCGCTCCAGGGTCAACGTGCCGGGTTCGCTGGACGATGGGCGGACCACCACGGCCTTGTTGGTATTGTTCGCGCCCAGGTTGGGTAGATCCGTCGGGCGGGCGGCCACGGCCGCAAAGGGGCCGCCGCCCGTCGACGGCACGCCGTCCAGGGTCAGGGTGCCAGCCCACAGGCCGTCGCGGCGCGATAGCACCTGGTATTGCTGGGGCGCGCCGGCAGTGCGTGCCACCACGTACAGCGTGCCATCAACGATATTGAGCGCCGGGGGCGACGCGGCCAGGGCGTCCAGTTTGGCCGGCTTGCCGTGCTCGACGAGCCAGAGCGGTCCGCCCGTGCGTTCCAGCAGCGCCAGGACGACGTTACCTTGCGCATCGGCGCTGATGGCCGGGCGCCCGATGTAGGGCACGCCCAGATCCGTTGCCGCGCTCCAGTCCATGTCGAGGTCGGTGGTGTCGCCGGCTTCCACCAGCTTGATCAGATGGTTGTTGCTGCGCTGGCGGAAATAGAGTTCCACGCGGTTTTCGTGGTTGCGGATCGCGGCCAGGCCGCCCGCCGCTTCGGGTGCCGGCACGCGGCGCCAGCCTTGCCATTCCGGCCGATGGCCTTTGGCGGCCGGCAGTTGGCGCGTGTAGAACAGTTCGCCCGCACCGGCCGACGCAAAGATCACATAGCGCCCGTCGGCCCCGCGCGCGGCGGCCGGGGCGCCGGTGGCGCCGTCCAGCGGCGGCAGGTCTTGCCAGGTGCTCCAGCTGCCGTCGATACCGGAGGGCGTGATCCAGTGCAGCACGCCGTCATAGCCCAAGGCCACGGCGGCCGCTTCACCGCGCGGCGCAACAGCCGGGATCTGCGTGACGCGCAGGCCGCCCAGCGCCTGCCAGCCTTGCCAAGTGCCATCGTGGCGCTGCTTGTTCGCCCACACGCCGCCTAGCGGGTCGCGCGCCATCAGGCCGGCCGTGCCGTCGGCATGGGTGAAGGAAACCAGCGGACCGCTGGTGCGCCCGCCCAGGCTTTGCCAGCGGCGCTGGCTGGAATCCCAGCGGTTGACGGCGGCATTGGTTTCGCCGGCGGCGAACACCACGAGGCCGCCACGCCCGTCCGGATACAGCTGCGGTGCGATGTCCTGGCGGGAGACGTAATAGGCGCGCTGCACCCAGGCGGCAGCGGGGCCGGCGGGCTCTTTGCAGCCCGTCGGGCCGGCGCAATAGTGGTAGTCGTTCCAGGCGTAGTGCTGGAAGATCACCGACTTGCTGGCGATTTCCGTGTCGGCCAGGTTGGTGGCGCGTTCCTGGCTGGGGTAGTCGATGTAGCCAGTCTCGGCATAGTTTCCGGGCACGCGCAGCATGGCTTCGCGCACCAGTCGCGCGCTGGCGATGTGGTCCGGATGCCCATGGCCCGCGCAACGCCAGCAAAGCTGCGTATAGGGAACGACGATGGTGTCGTCCAGATGGCGCACCGTGGTCGGCTTGTATTGGCGGATCAGGTCCGCCAGGGTGTCGATGAGTTGCTCGCGCGTGTAGACCTGGGGGTAGGGGCCCAGCGTATCGACGCTTTGCCCGGGTTCCGATTCGGTGCGGCTCAGCGGCGTGAGGCTACCCCAGCCCTTGCCCAGCCATGGATCCTTCAGGCGCATGTGCCAAAGCTGCACGCGCGGATTGTCCTGCAAGGTGAAGCGCGCGATGGCACGCCCGCCGGCCATGCCGGCATCTTCCTTCCACTGGTCGGGCTTGTGCGCCATGTAGGCGTAGGCGGCGCGGATGCCGCGTTCGCGACCCAGCATGTAGCCGTCGCCTTCGCCCGCGTCGCTGGCCGTCAGGTAGATGACGCGCACGCAGCCGCCCGCCTCGATGTTGGAGGCGATGTCGGGGTTCATGAACAGCAGGTCGTCATCCAGGTGGGCCACGAAGGCCAAGTCCTTGATGCCATGGCATTGTTCCAGCGTCGGCGGGGCGGCCAACGCGGACGCGGAGACTAGAACGGTGACTGCACAGAACAGCGCCCGGCAAACGGGGCGTACTAAGGCCATCAAAGCTGGCATAGGTGGGCGTCGCTTAAAAGGCGCGGCGCGGCAGTGTGTTTTTGGTTCAACGAGTATAGCGGGCAGGTGTTGCGGGCTGACGAAGGAACCGGAACAGAGTGTTGGATAGGGTGTCAGTCTGCAATGCTGCGGTTTGGCATTTGGTCCGTCACTTTTTTTGAAGCTCAAACGGCCGGCTCCCACCGTCCCGAGGCCGGGTCCACCACCGTGCGCACGCCGCCCGCCCACACCTGCTCATCCGCCATGCCTGCCGCCCGTTGCGGGTCGATATCGAATACCACGCCCAGCGCCTGCGCGACGCACGCCGCTTCTACCGGCAATTCCCAGGTCAGGAACAGTTGAGTGAGATCCTCATCGGCAGCGAAGTCAGTGGCTTGAAAACCGCTGCTGCCACGTGGGATCACGGCGTGCGGCTGGCAGGTATCGAAGAGGATGGCGGTGCCCCGGACGAGCGGGATGCGGTGCCCGGAATACGGGAAGTGCACGTCCATCCCTTTGTCGTCGCTCAGGAACAGGTTGCAGAAGGCGGCGCTGCCGTATTGTTCACCGTCATGGTGGTACCTGGCGCCGCGGCATGCCATCAGGGCAATGTCGCTGTCCGCAAGCACGTCGCCCAGCCCCAGCGCGCGTGTCCAGGTGGCCATGGCCTGCACGCAGCGCTCGTAGTCGGGCCAGCGCACTTGCGTTCGGGCCAGCGGCATCTGTTCGACGTCGCCAGGCTCCAGGGACAACCGGGTGGTGATTTCGCGATGCCAATCGGCGACTACGCGGGCGGGGGGCGGTGGCACGTCGACCATGCCTGACAGCACCGTGCCGCCCACGCTGCGGCTGCGGATCGCGTTGCCGCTCCAGAAGTAGGAGGTGAGAGGCATCATTTTTCTGCCGCCTGGTTCAGCAAGGTGAACACTTCCTGCACGCAGTCCGCCATTTTCCTGGCCAGCGTGCCCACGGGGAAGTGGTCGGAGGTCACCGCGTAGCTGGGAAATTCGATTTTTCCCGAGAACGGGATTTCGCGCAGTTCAGGCATGTTCAGCGCCCGCGATACGACGGGGTTGATGATCGAAACGCCCAGCCCTCTGCCCACCATCGAGCAGATGGTCGTGGCGTAAGGCGTTTCGATCGACAGGATCCGCGAATCATCGGGAAAGTGCCGGTCGACCGATGCGCGGTTGAAACTGCCTGCCGGCAACGAGATGAAATTCTCGTCGTTGAAGTCGGCGGGCTTCAGTATTTTCTTGCGGGCCAGCCGGTGCGTGCGCGGCACGATCGCGACGCCGTGCGCCGCGTTGATCCGCGCGTACTGCAAGCCTGGCACGTCGGCCTGGATGGAGGCGAAGCCGATGTCGCAGAAGCCGGTGGCCATCCACTTCGCCACCACGTCAGACCCACCCGTGCTGACCACGACTGGAATGTCCGAGACCTTGTCCCTGAACAGCCGGAGGGCGTCCGGCAGCACGCATTGCGTGATGGATCCCACCGCGCCGACCCGCAGCAGGCCCGTGCCCCGGCGGCGGATGGAACTGGCGCTGTCGTTCAGCGATTCCAGGCCGATGAAGGCGCGTTCGACGTCGGCGTAGAACGCATCGGCTTCAGGGGTAGGGATCAGCCGGGTGCCGACGCGTTTGAACAGCACGAAACCCAGCGTGTTTTCAAGCAGCGCGATCCAGCGGCTGACATTCGGCTGCGAGGTGTGCAGCAGCCCGGCCGCCGTCGTCATCGAGCGCGTCATCATCACGGCGCGAAAAGCTTCGACCTGCTTGAAATTCATCGTTCAGTCCGGAAAAACGGCGTATGGATAATCATATCAATTTTGTATTTGAAGCCGTAAATATCTGATTTGACGCATAACTTGGCGGAGACGGAGACTACAGTTTTCGTGTTCCTACCGGACTGAAATGGAATCCAAAGTCAGCAGCCGCCTGAAGCAACCGCTTGCCCCGGAAGTGCTTCAATATATTTTCCTTCCGCGCTTGAATCGCGAGTTCTTCGCCAATTTCGAGATGCTGAATCAGATCAACCTTGCGCATCTGGTGATGCTGCACGAGCAGGGCATCCTGGACCACGACGCGTCGGTCCGGTTGGCCCAGGCGTTGCTCAAGATGCAGGCCGACGGGCCAGATGCGGTGGAGTTGGATGCCGCACGCGAAGAGGCCTATTTCAACTACGAGGCCCATCTGATCAAGCTGGTGGGGCAGGAGCTGGGCGGGCGCCTGCATACCGCGCGCAGCCGCAACGACATCGGCGCCACCGTCGACCGCATCCGTGCGCGGGATTTCACGGCCCGGATCGCGACCGCCTTGATCGACGTCGCCGATGCGGCACTGCGCCAGGCTGGCCAGTACGCGGACTGCGTGATGCCCGGCTATACGCATATGCAGGCCGCGCAGCCGATCACTTATGGCTATTACCTGTCAGCGCTGGTCGACGCCTGGTCACGTGATGTCGACCGCTTACTGCACGTGTTGGAAACCACGGATGCGTCCCCCTTGGGCGCCTGCGCGCTGGCCGGCACGTCGTTTCCGATCGACCGCGACACAACCAGCGCGATGCTGGGCTTCAGCCGCCCGCTGGCAAGTTCGCTGGACAGCGTCGCATCGCGGGATTTTGCGCTGGAGCTGAGCGCTTCGCTGTCGATCATGATGATCACCAGCAGCCGGATGGTGCAGGACTTCTATATCTGGTCGACGCCGGAATTCGGCTATCTGTCGTTCCCGGACAGCATCGCCAGCACGTCCAGCATCATGCCGCAGAAGAAGAATCCGGCGGTGTTGGAATACCTGCGTGGCAAGACCGGCCACTTGATCGGCCTGACCTCGGCGGCTTTCGCCACGGTGAAGTCGACGCATTTCACGCACTCGGGCGACAGCAGCCGCGAGAGCACGCGGACCTGCTGGGAAGCCTGCGAAGAGGCGTTGAGATCGTTGGCGCTGATCAAGCTGCTGGTGGAACGGGTCGAACCGAACCGCGGGCGCATGGCCTCGCGCGCGGCCGAGGACTTCTCCACCGTCACCGACCTGGCCGACCTGCTGGTGCGCAAGGCCGACGCGTCGTTCCGCGACGCCCATCACATCATCGGCGCCGTGGTCCGGCAGGCATTGGAAGCGGGAATTCCCGCCAAGGACATCACGCCCCAGATGGTCAATGCTGCAGCCGCCCAGCAGCTTGGCCGGCAGGTCGCGCTGCGCGAAGACGATATCGCCGCATGCCTGGACCCGGTCCGCAATGTGGCGGCGCGCCAGTCGTTCGGCGGGCCCGCGCCAAGCCTCGTGACCGGCCGTATCGGCGAGCAGCAGGCAGAGCTGGCCAAGCAGCGCAGCGCCATCGCCGCGACGGTGCAGCGCGTGGCGGATGCGCAGGATCTGTTGCGGCAACGCGTGCAAACGCTTATTTCATCCGAGTCAGCGGTGACTTCCGTCCTGGAAGCTTGACTGGCCATAACAATCAAGGGGAATTCCATCATGCTGAAAACTATCGGGGCGGCTATCGCAGCCATGGGGATCTGCCTGGGCACTCAGGCCCAGGCCCAGACCTACCCCTCCAAGCCCATCACCATGATCGTGCCGTTCGCGCCGGGCGGCACGGTGAACCTGATGGGGCGTCTGCTGGCCAATCGGATGTCGGAAGCGCTGGGCCAGACGGTCATCGTGGAAAACAAGCCGGGAGGCGGCGGCAGTATCGGGGCGAACTTCGTCGCGAAGGCACCAGCCGACGGGTACACCTTGCTGTTGGCGACGATGGGGCAACAGTCGATCCAACCGTTGCTAACCAAGAACCTGCCGTACGACGCGATCAGGGACTTTGCGCCGGTTGCGCTGTTTTCCACGGTGCCGAACGTGCTCGCCGTGTCGGCCGACTTGCCGGCCAAGAACGTTGCCGAATTGGTGGAATACGCCAAGCAGCATCCCGGCAAGCTGAACATGGCTTCGGCGGGCATGGGGTCGGTCAACCACCTGACGGGCGAGCTGTTCATGTACCGCTCGGGCGCCAAGTTCGAACACGTGCCTTACCGCGGTGCGGGCCCGGCGACGGCGGATTTGCTGTCGGGACAGGTTCAGGTGCTGTTCGCGAACCTGCCCAACGTGCTGGCCTACATCAAGCCGGGTAAGGTGCGCGTGCTGGCGGTGGCCAGCGAGCAGCGCAGCCCCGCGATTCCGGATGTGCCGACGTTGGCGGAGGCCGGCGTGAAGGATGCCGTGGTGGAATCCTGGTACGGCGTCATGGCGCCGGCAGGCACCCCGCCCGAGGTGATCCGCAAGCTGCAGGACACGGTCATCGACCTGACCAAGGACCCGGCCATGATCGCCCATCTGGCCGAGCAGGGCGCCGTGCCGTTTGCCGGCACCAGCGCGGACCTTGCCAAGCTGTCCGGCGAAGAGACCGAGCGCTGGAAGCGCATCATCGACAGCGCCGACGTCCAGACGAACTGATCAGCCGCCGCGGTTGTCGTACGCGGCCTCTTTGCCGTCCCCATCATCCATCGCCGCGCGGGTCCGTTCCATCAGATGCTGTTTCAGGCCGGCCAGCGCATCGACCGGCCAATCCGGCGCACCGGTCACCGCCAGCCAGGCGTCCACATAATGCTGCGGCGCGTACACATGGCCGTAGCCGATCGGCGTGTGGGTGCTGACGGACATGTCCAGCGCAAGTTGCAGCATGGTCACGACCGGCACCCAGCGCAGGTCGGGCGATACGTCGGGGCCGTAGGGGGGATCCATCCACGCGGGCCGCCGATACAGGTCGCGATAGTCGAAGAACGTGACGGCGTCGCTGGCGTACTGCAGGTAGACGATGCGCATCGGGCCCCAGGGCGCGTCGGCGGGCACCGGCGAGCCGTCCTGGTTCATGAAGCGCACGAAGGCGCCGTCGCGTAGTTGCGGCAGCCAGGCGGGGGAGCCTGGGTTGCGGGCGTCGGTGATGGCGCGCCAGACCCGGCTTTCAAACGGCGGGCCGCTCCAGAGTGCGCCCTGGATGGGGTCGCCGATCATTTCGAAGAGCTCGGCGGACCGCGCGGAATTCATGGCGCCCAGGCTCAGGCCATGCAGATACAGCTTGGGCCGCTGGTCTTTGGGCAGGGCGGTCCAGTGGTTGTAGATTTCGACGAACAGCGCGCGTGCGGCTTCGGCGCCGTACTCGGGCTGGGCCAGCAGCGATAGCGGGCTGGACAGGTAGGAATACTGGATCGCCACGCTGGCTACGTCGCCGTGCAGCAGGTATTCGACGGCGTCCATGGCGGCCGGATCGATCCACCCCGTGCCCGTGGGCGTCACCACCACCAGCGCAGACCGCTGGAACGCGCCGACGCGCTTCAATTCTTCCAGCGCCAGCCGGGCCCGCGCCTGCGCCGTGGCGGCGCCGGGCAATCCCACGTACACGCGGATGGGTTCCAGCGCGTCACGCCCGGTCTGCGCGCGGATTTCACGCGCGCTGGGGCCGGAGGCGATGTATTCGCGGCCTGCCCGGCCCAACTGCTTCCAGGCGATCAGCGAGTCGGGGCTGCCGGTCTTGGCGGGGTCAGTGGGCTGCGGGCGCTCGGGCTCGATCAGCGCGTCGTACTCGCGGAACGAGGCGTCCAGCACGTGCAGTGCCGCACGGAAAAACACGTTGTTGGCCAACGACCAGAAGATCACGATCGCGATCGTCGCGCCGGCCACGTTGGCGACGCGCCGCGGCACCACGCGGCGCACCTGCGCGGACAGCGTGCGGGCCAGCAGCTTGAACAAGCGGCCCAGCGCCAGCAACACGGCAAAGGTGATCAGCGCCGTGGCGCTGACCTTGAAGGGGTGCGCGCTGGTGACGGGTTCCATCTTCATCAGGGCGCGGATCGTGTTCTGCCATTCCGCCGCGCGCCACAGGAACAGCACCAGCACGGACAGGCACAGCACGGTGATCAGCGCGTTGGTGATGCGGGCGGCGCGTGCCTTGGGTTCAGGCAGTTCCAGATAGGCCCATAGCCAGTGCCACAGCACGCCCAGCCCGTAACCGGCGGCCAGGCAGGTGCCAGCCAGCACGCCCTGGGTCAGGTAAGTGCGGGGAACCAGGGTGGGGGTGAGCGAGGCTGCAAAGAACAGCGTGCCCAGCAGCAGGCCGACCCCGGACAGCGATTCCAGGTGCGAGCGGAAAAAGGCAGGCAGACGGTGTGGGAGGCCAGGGCGCAGGGACGTCATCCTGTCAGTCCCGGTCCGGCGCGCCCAGCGGGAACAAGGGGCGGAACACTCTGGCGTCTTCGACCGCCCGGGCAAAGGATGGCCGTGCCAGCAAGCGGGCGCGGTACGCGCGCAGCACCCGATAAGACGCCGAAATGGGGTGCGTCCAGTCCGCATAGAACAGCGCTGGCGCGGCGGCACAGTCCGCCATCGTGAATTCCGGGCCGGTGGCCCAGGCACGGCCGCCCAGTTGCGCATCCAGCCAGGCGTAGGCTAGTTCGAGCTTTTCCGTCGCAAGCGCCAGGCCCTCCCGCCGCTTGGCGTCGTCGCCCGTCAAGGCGCCGTTGACCGCGTGCTGCACCCAGTTCATGACGTGCAAGTCGAAGAAGCGGTCCAGGAAACGCACCTCCAGCGCGGCGGCCGGGTCGGCGGGTACCAGGCTTGCCGGCCCGGGGTGGGCCCGTTGCAGGTATTCGATGATGATGCTGGTTTCGGCGACGTTGCGGTCGCCGTCCACCAGCAGCGGGAACTTGTGCAAGGGCCAGCGCCGCAGCCATTCGGCGGCGTGCTCCGGCGTCTCCGGACCGATGCAGCGGAATTCGAACGGGATGGCGTTCTCGTACAGCGCGATCAGCACTTTCTGCGTGTACGAGGAAAACGGATGGCCGTAGAGCGCAAGCGACATGGTGGGGTCTCCTGAGTCGGTCGGCCTTTATTATGCAAGCGCCAGCCCGACCTGGGGGTAAACCGGGGGCGAAGCGGGGCAGATAATTGTTTTCACCAGACGGACGGCAGCCGTTTCCACCATGCCGGATCCGCGCAAAACCAATACAGTGTCTGGCAAGCCGACGGCAAGGTCGCCGCGGGACAACATGAAGTCTGGATACCAGGACTGGAGACGGGATGGATACGATTCGCAAACAGGGCGCAAGCGTGCGCGATCAAGTCAGCGCAACGGAATGGCAGGTCCGCACGGACTTGGCCGCCCTGTATCGGCTGGTGGCGCTGTTCGGGTGGGATGACCTGATTTTCACGCACATCACCGCCAAGGTGCCGGGCACCGAGCATTTCCTGATCAACCCCTACGGCATGATGTTCGACGAGATCACGGCGTCCAGCCTGGTCAAGATCGACCTGAACGGCAACAAGGTCATGGCGTCGGAATACGACATCAATCCGGCCGGCTTCACCATCCACAGCTGTATCCACGCGGCCCGCAAGGATGCGATGTGCGTGTTGCATACGCACTCCATCAACGGCGTGGCGGTTTCGGCGCAGAAGGCAGGGTTGCTGCCGTTGTCGCAATTCGCGTTCATTGCGCTGCGTTCGTTGAGCTATCACGATTACGAAGGCTTGGCGCTGAACCCGGAAGAGCAGCCGCGCCTGGTGCGCGACCTGGGCAGCAACAACTACCTGATCCTGCGCAACCACGGCTTGCTGACGGTGGGGCAGACGATGGCCGAAGCGTTCCAGGCCATGCACCGCCTGGAGGCTGCCTGCATGGCGCAGGTGCGGGCGCAGGCGGGCGGCGGCGAACTGATCTTCATTCCGCCGGAAGTCCTGGCGCGCGCCGCAGTCGAATCCCCGGCCGACCGGGCACACAAGGCGGCGCTGGCGTGGCCGGGCTTGCTGCGCCGGTTGGACAGGAAGAACCCGGGCTACGCGGAGTAAGGCGGCGGCAGCGCTCTTTTTAGGGGCGCTGCCGGGTCCGGTTGCGGCGTTACGGCTTCGCCTTGGGCGAGGCCTGCAGGAATTCGGCGCAATCGGGCAGCGGCGACGTCGGTGCATAGACCGAACCGTCGGATTTCCATTTGTAGGTCACCGTGTAGCTGCACTGCTTGTCGGCCGCGGGTGCAACCTCGGCCTTCGTCGGCGCCGGCTTCGCGCTGGAGTCGGCGTAGCGGCTGGCGGTCGCTGGCGCGCGTGTTGCCTGGGTGGTGACTTGCAGGTCCGGATACTCCGCGCCGCTGGCCGTCTTGCTTCCCGGCAAGGCTTTCAGATCGGCCTTGAATTGATAGGCATCGATGCAGTGCCCATCACGCTTGCGCTGGTCGGCTTCATTGAAGCAGGCGCGGATCGTCGCTTCCGTCGACGACGGCATGATGAACACCAGATTGCTGGCGGAAGGTTCGCCCAGCGTGACCTCGAACAGATAGAGGTCCTGGCGGATGAAGCTGCCGCCTGAGAATTGCGTTTCCAGTTTGTAGTCGGGTTCGGCCGGGCCGACCACGCCCACCAGCGCGCGATCTTCGCTCAGGCGGATCAGCTGAGGCCAAACGGTGAACTTGGAAAAATCCGGAATGTCGGGCAAGTCCCAGAATGCGCGATCGGAGCGCAGCGTGCGGCTGGTAGCGAACGGGCCGTTGGTTTCGAAGGACCCGTCCGTTTTGATGCCGACGCACCAGTCGGTCTGCGCGTTGCAGAAAAGCTTGTTGTCCGGGTTCAGCTTCAATGGTTCAGTGTCCGGCTGTGCCAGGGCAGCAACCGGCAGGGCGGCCGAAATCAGTAAGGCAAACACTTTTTTCATTGTCGTTTCCGTGATCGCGGTAGAGATGCGGCGCATTATTGCCTGAATCAAGTTTTGTTCATTTCAATCTGGCAGGAATGCCGACAGGACGTTTCAGTCCTATTTTTACGGCTGACTCCAAGCTGAATGTTATGGTTTGGCTTCCAATCGGTGGCCGCGCTGTATCGCGCGCGGCCCCGTTCCCGTCATGAGGAGCCCTGATGAAGTCGATCCCGTCCCTGCTGCTGGGCGCAAGCGCGCTGATGCTGACCCTGCCGGCCGCCGCTGCGCCGGTCACCTACGATCTGGACCCGTCGCATACCTATCCCAGCTTTGAAGCCGATCACTTGGGCGGCCTGTCCACGTGGCGCGGCAAGTTCAACAAATCGCAAGGCGTGGTGGTGCTGGATCGCGAAGCGCGCACCGGCACGGTGGAGGTCACGGTGGACATCAATTCCGTCGACTTCGGCCACGACGAAATGAACCAGCATGCCGTCGCGCCCGACATCTTCGACGCCGCCCGCTATCCCACGGCCACCTTCAAGGGCAAGTTCACCAAGTTCGACGGCGACCGCCCCGAAGAGGCTACGGGCGACCTGACCCTGCGCGGCGTCACGCGACCCGTCAAGATGGAGATCGACGATTTCAAGTGCATCCAGCACCCGATGGAAAAACGCGAGGTCTGCGGCGCCGACGTGTCAACGAAGTTCAGCCGCAAGGACTTCGGGCTGGACTTCGGCCTGGACATGGGGTTCAAGCCGGAAGTGGAGTTGAAGATCCAGGTGGAGGCGGGGCGGCGTCCTTGAGACTAATGAAAGTACGATATTAGCGATATTTTTCGCAATTCTCTAGAAAATGTCCGATTAATCGTACTTTTTATGAACTTTGGTGTACGGTATAGCGAACATTATTAATCTTGTGTTCGAAGAGTATCCGCCATGCCGTACGTACCTACCGCCGTCCTTCCCGCCCAGTTCGGGGCGAGCTTTCAGCGCGAGCGCAAACAGCAAAAGCTCAGCCAAGCGGAACTTGCGCAGCGGGCGGGACTGACGCGCCAATTGATCGTGCAAATCGAGAAAGGCGAGAACGTGGGCCTGCATTCGATCATGAGAGCATTGGCCGTGCTTAATATGGGCCTGCGTATCGATACTGCCAGCATCAATTACGACGACGTGGGGAGCATGGATGATGAGTAGCGCGAAGATAAAGCGGCTTGAAATAAGCACCCCGCAAGGCGAGGCGGGCCTGCTGGAAAAAGAGTCGCGCTTCGTATTCAACTACACCCATCCCGGCAAGGATCGGGAGATATCCCTGATCATGCCGCACCGCGCCGAAAGCTATTCGGACACGGTGTTGCCGCCGATTTTTGCGATGAATCGGCCAGAAGGCTACCTGTACGAGAGACTCTGGGAACGCTTTGGCAAGGAAGTGGAACTTGACGACATGCGGCTGCTGGCCTTGACCGGCAGCAACCAGATCGGGCGCTTGCGTTATCGCGAACCTGGCAGCGACGTGGCACGGCTTCCACCCCAGGTCGGGCTTTCTGAGTTGCTCACGAGCGGGGCAAGCATCGAACTGTTCGAGCATCTAGTCAGCGCCTATCTCACCTCCGGCATTTCCGGTTTTCAGCCAAAAGTACTGATGCCGGACGCGGATGCTGCCGATGCCAAGCCGGTAGTCGATAAGTCCACCACGTTTACGTCTGACCTGATCGTCAAGGCCGCAGGAGAGGACTACCCATTCCTTGCCCAGAACGAGTTTCTATGCATGAGCGTCGCCCGGAAGGCAGGCATACGCGTACCGGATTTTTGGCTGTCGGACGACGGGACACTGTTTGTGATGCGCCGCTTTGACCTTGCTGGCAATGAGCAGCTAGGTTTCGAAGATATGGCTGTGCTTTTACGCAAGAGTGCCAAAGAGAAGTACCTGAGTTCGTACGAGACGGTGGCCCAAATGATCGGCCTGTTGTGCGACGCCAATCGTACTGAGAGCCTTGCGCGGTATTTTGAGTATGTGGCTCTGTCGGTACTGGTGAGAAATGGGGATGCGCACCTGAAGAACTTTGGCTTGCTCTACCGGCACCCTGGCGCCGCGCCCGCCGAACTGGCCCCGCTCTATGACGTGGTAACCACAAGCGTGTATGAAATTGACGATCCCCAATCGGGGCGAAAATTGTCGGACCGCACTCTTGCGCTGAAATTGAATAAGAAAAGGGAATACCCGACACGAAAGGCACTCCTGCAATTTGGCCGTACGGTTTGCAGCGTTTCGCATCCGGAAGCGGCCATCGAACGGATCGCGACGGCGATGGAAGAGGTGCTTCGCGATGAGGCTCACCGCGTCGACGGCAGCTTTCTGGCAAGGATGAAGAACGAGTGGGACAACGGCGCTGCCTCGGTGCAGGCGCCGAAGTTCTTTCAGGCATAGTCGAGAGCGCCGCCTCTCAAAGCCGCACCACCGCCAGCACCGCCTCTGCAAACGCCTCAGGCGCCTCTTGCGGCAGGTTGTGGCCGATGCCGCCGGTGATGTCGCGATGCTGGTATTTGCCGCTGAACTGCTTGGCGTAGCTGGCGGGGGGCGGATGCGGGGCGCCGTTGGCGTCGCCTTCCAGGGTGATCGTCGGCACCGTGATCTTCGGTGTGGCCGCCAGGCGTTTTTCCAGTTCGTCGTATTGCGATTCGCCTTCGGCCAGGGCCAGGCGCCAGCGGTAGTTGTGCACCACGATCGCCACGTGGTCAGGGTTGTCGAATGACTGTGCGGAACGCTGATACGTCGCGTCGTCGAATTTCCACTGCGGCGATGCCAACTGCCAGATCAGCTTGTTGAAGCCGTCGCGGTTGGCGGCGTAGCCCGCTGCGCCGCGTTCGGTGGCGAAGTAGAACTGGTACCACCACTGGAACTCCGCCTGCGGGGGCAATGGTTTGCGGTTGGCTTCCTGGCTGCCGATCAGGTAGCCGCTGACCGACACCAGCGCCTGGCAGCGTTCGGGCCACAGCGCGGCCATGATGTTGGCGGTGCGCGCGCCCCAATCGAAGCCGGCAATGACCGCGCGTTCGATCTTCAGCGCATCCATCAGCGCGATGATGTCCACGGCGACCACTGCCTGTTCGCCGTTGCGGGGCGTGTCGGCCGACAGGAAGCGCGTCGAGCCGTAGCCGCGCAGGTACGGGACGATGACGCGATAGCCGGCGGCGGTCAGCCGCGGCACGACGTCGACGAAGGCGTGGATGTCGTAAGGCCAGCCGTGCAGCAGGATGGCGACAGGGCCGGTGCTGGGGCCGGCGTCCACATAACCGACATCGAGCGTGCCGGCCCGGATCTGGCGGATGCCGTCGAACGACGCGGCGCTGCGGCGGGGGGTAGTGTTGGCGGGTTGCGCAGGGCTGGACTTGGCCTGCGCCGTGCCGCTCACGCCAAGGTTCAGCAGGCTGATGCCTGCCAGGGTGGACGTCGTGGCGAGCAGGCGGCGACGCCGGGTGTCGATAGGGTCTGTCATGGCGGAGGTTCCATAAAAGGTTCGCAGGGTTGAGGACTTGCTGCGAACGATTTATAGAGGTCCGGCGCGCGCGCCGGGTGTCCGAATGTATGGGCCCCGGGGGCGGATACAGTGCGATTCAAATCCGCCGGTTTTCCGCCATAGATTCGGCTCAGTCGGGGATTTCCGGTTCCACCAGCTTGGCCAACTGCGTCAGCGATTCCTGCCAGCCCAGGTAGCACATCTCGGGCGGAATGACGGCAGGGATGCCTTCCTGCACGATGCTGATGTCGGTGCCGCAGGAGACCTTGCGCAGCGTGATCGTGGTCTGCATCTGGCCCGGAAGGTTCGGGTCGTCGAAGCGGTCCGTGTAGCGAATCTTTTCGGACGGGACCAGTTCCAGGTATTCACCGCCGAAACCGCTGCTGTTGCTGGTCGTGAAATTGCGGAACGACATCTTGTGGACGCCGCCCACCTTCGCGTCCAACTGGTGGACCTGGCAGGTGAATCCATAGGGGGGAAGCCATTTCGCGATGGCGTCGGGCTCCAGGAAAGCACGGTAGACGCGTTCGGGGGAGGCGCGCAGGACGCGGTGGAAGGTAACGGTGCCGGTAGTCATGGTGTGTCCGCCTTACAAGTAGAGTGGGTCGTACTGATACGACGAATAGACGACACCGGAATCGACAGGCTGGGGATCGGGAGAAACCCTGATCCGCGGCAACACCAGAAACAAGGAAGCCCGCGCCGCCCCGTACCCGTGACGCGGGCTTGCTGCTCCGGGGCATTTGCGTATCGGGACGTACGGGCGAAAAAAAGGGCCGCTTATTGCGGCCCTTTTTCTGTGCGCGGCGTCAGGTGCGCGCGCGGCGTGTCATCAGTACGCGCCCATGTAATCGCGCTTGCCGACTTCGATGCCGTTGTGGCGCAGGATCGCGTAGGACGTCGTCACGTGGAAGAAGAACTGCGGCAGGCCGTAGTGCAGCAGGTAGGCGCTGCCCGACAGCTTCTTTTCTTTCGGCGTGCCCGGGCGCAGCACGATTTCAAGCGATGCGCTTTGTTCGAACTGTTCCGGCGTGAACGAACCGACGTGTGCCAGGGTCTTCGCGATCAAGGCCTGCAGTTCGGCAAACGTGGGTTCGCCGTCGGGCCAGGACGGCACTTCCGCGCCGGCCAGGCGGGACGTGATGCCCTTGGCGAAGTCGGTGGCGATCTGCACCTGGCGCGACAGCGGGAACATGTCCGGGAACAGGCGGGCGCCCAGGTAGGCGGACGGGTCGATGTTCTTGTCGGTGGCGTGGGCTTCGGCCTTCTTCAGCACGTCCGACAGCGCGGACAGCATTTGCTTGATGACAGGAACGGAAGCGTCGTACATGGGGGTGGTCATGAGGGGACTCGCAAAATGAGTGAGGCGGGCGCGGGGCTCCCCGCGCGGCTGGTCCCAAGACTACCAGCAATTGGCGACAGGATGGCGGCTTACAGGATCCCCGCGGTCAGGGCCTTCAAGGTCGCGGCGACGCGGGTCGAGCACTCCAGCTTGCGGAACACGCTTTCCACGTGGGTGCGCACCGTGCTGGGGCTGATATTCAACGCCCGGGCGGCCTCCTTGTTGCTGGCCCCCAGGCTGATCTGGCGCAAGACTTCCAGCTCCCGTTGCGACAGCGTGCTGGTCGTGCGCCGCGCCGCGGGGGCGCCGCCGGATGCGGCGGTGATGGCGGCAGCGGCCACCTCTGCATCGAAGCGGCCCGCCTCGGCTTCCTCGCGCAGGATGCGGGCGGCCTCCTGCAGGGAATAGGCCGGCCGCCAGGGGCGGTCTTCCAGCAACGCCTGCAGCGCGACCGTCGTGGACAACACGCGTTGCGCAGGACTCAGCGCGGACCCGGACGCGCCGCGGAAATAGCCGCTGCCGTCCAGGCGTTCGTAGGCGTAAGAGGCCAGTTCGGCCGCTTCGCTCAGGCCCTGGATCTGGCGGGCGGCCCGGGCGGTCCAATAGGGCATCAACCGGACTTGTTCCCACTGGTCGGCGGACAGTTTGCCGGGGGTGTTCCACAAGCGGTTCGGCAAGGCGGCGCGGCCGATCCCGTGCACTAGCGCGGCCGCCTGCAACGATTCCTGCGCGGCCGGGCCCATGCCCAGCAGCGCGCCGCAACGGGCGGCCAACTGCGCGACCCGGCGGGAATAGCCTGCCAGCCACGGCAGCTTGAGTTCGGCTACGTCCGCCAGCAGCGTCAGGTCGGCGGCGGGCGCGTCGAGCGGGGCGTCGGCCAGCGCCCATTCGGTGCCTGACGGCGGGTGGGCGTCGATGTCGTCAAGCCAGGCATGGCCGTGGCGGATCGCCAGGTCTGCGACCGCGGCGGGATACTTGGCGCCGGCCTGCGTGCGCAGGTAGTCCATTGCGCTGTCGCGGCCATGCGCGCGGCTCAGGATTTCCAGATCGCTTGCCGCATTCACGTAGAACACGACCCCCGGGATGGCGTCTCCGGCCACGCCCTGCGGCATGCCCTTGCCGTCATGGCGTTCGAAGGCGTGGCGCAGACCCGCCACCACGTCGTCCGGCATGCCCAGGTTGACGGCCACGTCGCCCGAGATTTCGCAATGGATCAACGCCAGCGGCACGATCAGCGATTGCGTGCGGGGATCCAGGGGCGGCAGCGTCTGCGCCATCATGGCCTCGCGCGAGGCCACATCGTCGCCCAGGAGGTCCGCGAAGCCGCTGGCGTTGGCCGTGCAGCCCGACCAGCGCAGCAGCGCCACCGCACGGGCGTGGTTCTGGGTGGCCTCGCCCGCACCATGGGCCGCGGCCAGTTTGCCGGCCAGGCACGCGGTGCGGCGCGAATGATCGGTGGCGCGCCCCATGCTCAGGTCGCCGACAAAGGCCATGGCCAGCACGGCATCGGTGAGTTCCATCGTACTGGCGGCGGTCATCGGGGGCGGGCGGTCAAAGGGGCAGGGGGCGGGCTGATTGCGAGGCTGATCGCGGCCTTATCGGTTAATCAACCGATACCGGCCTGGCGGGAGGATGACGACACTGGAACCCAGCAAGCACGACACCGTCGCTTGGCACCCAACCTAAAGGAAATTCAGTATGAAACGCCATATTATCGCAGCCTCATTGCTGGCAGCCGGCCTGTTCGCAGGCCCGGTTTCGCAGGCCTTTTCGGCCCAGCCTTCCGTCGTGATCGTGCACGGCGCCTTCGCCGACGGCTCGGATTGGGCGAAGGTGATCGCCCTGCTGCAAGACAAGGGCGTGCAGGTCCAGGCGGTGCAGAACCCGCTGGATTCGCTGGCCGGCGACGTGGCCGCGGCCAATCGCGCCATCGACAATCAACCCGGGAAAGTGGTGCTGGTCGGCCATTCGTGGGGCGGCGTGGTGATTACCGAGGCGGGCAAGCACGAGAAGGTCGCCAACCTGGTCTACGTGGCGGCGTTTGCGCCCGATGCAGGCCAGTCGGTGGCGTCGATGACCAAGAATGAGCCCAAGGCGCCGGGCACGGACAGCATCGCCGCTGACAGCCATGGCTGGCTGAGCATGCCGCCCCAGGGCATCGCGCGGGACTTCGCGCAAGACGTCCCGGCCGCTCAGGCCCGCGTGATGGCGGCCACCCAAGGGCCGATCAAGGCGACGGCGTTTGGCGAAGCCGTAACCTCCGCAGCCTGGAAGACGAAGCCGTCGTGGTTCATCGTGGCCGAGAACGACCGCATGATCCTGCCCGCCTTGCAGCGCACGATGGCAGCGCAGATCGGCGCGAAAGTGACGGCCCTGCCGTCCAGCCATGTGCCGCAGCAATCGCGCCCCGCCGATGTGGCCCGCGTGATCCTGGATGCAGTCGCCAGCGTGAAGTAAGGCGCACCCTGCCCGCCCGGCGGTTGCCAAGGCGCCGGGCGGATGAGTCCGCAATGTTCCTAAAATGTACTTTTTATGTTCTGAGACACCCTGAAATACTCGGGTTAACACTAGTGATTCCCAGCCTTTCAGTCAGGCTATAACCATGTTTGTATTTTTTTTGTATTTATGAACATGAAAATTGCACTGATTGGTTGTGGTGAAGTGGGTGACTGCTATGCAGCGGCGTGGGTGGCCGCGGGCCATTCGATCGTGGGTATCTGCGAGCTGCGCGAGGACGCCGAGATGCAGGCGCGCGCGGCCTCCTATGGCAGCGCGTTGCATGCCGAGCCCGGCCCGTGGCTGGCTCAGGCCGACATCGTGGTGTCGGCCGTCTTCGGCCACGCGGCGCTGAAAGTCGCCACGCAGGCGCTGCCGCACTTGCGCGACGACGCGTCCTACGCCGACTTCACGACCGCAAGCGCCGCCGACATGCGCGCCGCTGCCGACATCGCCGCGCAGCGCGGCGTGCCCTTTACCGATGTGGCGATCATGGGCGCCATTGCGCTGCTGGGCGCCCGCACCCCGCTGTTGTGCGCCGGCACGGGCGCGCCCGCCGTGGCTGCTTTCACGTTGTCCGCGGGAGCCCCCGCGCAGGCGATCGACGGCCAGGCGGGCGACGCCGTCCGCTTGAAGCTGTTGCGCAGCATCCTGACCAAGGGCATGGAAAGCCTGGCCGTCGAGTGCCTGGTCGCCGCTGAAAGCATGGGCCTGCGCGCCTCCCTCTATGAAGTCCTGTCCGATATGGACCGGACGCCGCTGACGACATTCGTCGATTCCTTCGTCCGCTCGCATGTGCTGCACGCACCGCGCCGCCTGGCCGAAGTGCGCGAAGCGCGCGAGCAATTGGTCGAGGCCGGCTTGCAGCCGCTGGTGCTGGACGGCGTCGAACGGCTCTTCGCGCGTACGGCCAAGGGCATCGAAACGGCACGCGAGGCCGGTTCGTTCAACGTGCCCGACTCCGTGGCGGACCGCCTGGCATGGCTGACGCCCCTGGCGCGCCAATCCTGAATCGCGGCAAAAGGCCCCTCAGAGGGCCGTGCAATTCCCAAACATCAGTGAGGAAGACAATGAAATCCCTGAAGACTGTGTTGGCAGCCACGCTGCTGGCCTCGTGCGCCGCGGCCAGCGCGGCCGACATGGGCTCCGCGCCCATTACGCTGATTTCCCCGTTTCCCCCGGGCGGTGGAACCGACACCCTGACCCGCATGATCGGGTCGGCCATCGCGCAGGACACGGGCTGGAACATCGTGGTCGAGAACAAGCCGGGCGCGGGCGGCAACCTGGCGCTGGACGCCACGGCGCGCGCCAAGCCTGATGGCCACACGCTGGTCATGGCGCAGACGGACAACATCGTGCTGAACCCGTGGCTGTACAACAAGCTCAGCTACGACACCTTCAAGGACTTCAAGCCGGTGGGCCTGGTGGCCTCGTCACCCAGCGTATTCGTGGTGGTGCCGGAGTCTCCGTACAAGACGCTGGACGATGTGGTGAAGGCCGCCCGCGCGCGGCCGGGCCAGGTATCGCTGGGCATTCCCGGCATCGGCGGCAGCGGCGACCTGATCGGCCACCTGTGGCGCAAGGCGGCGGGCATGGAACTGATGCACGTGCCGTACCGCGGCTGGTCGCAGGCGTTTCCGGATCTGGCCAGCGGCCGCATCGACCTCTACACCGGTTCCGTGGCATCGCTGTTGCCGCAGATCCGCGGCGGCAAGGTCCGCGCGCTGGCCGTGGTGGCCGACGAGCGTTCACCGGCGCTGCCGGATGTGCCGACCTTCGCGGAAAGCGGTTTCAAGACCATTAACCAGACGATCTGGTGGGGGCTGATGGCGCCCGGCAAGACGCCGGACGACGTGGTCGCCACATTGAACCAGGCGCTGAATAAATCCCAGGCGCAGGCGGATGTCGTGAAGAAGCTTGAAGACTCCGGCTACAGCGTCATGACGGGCACGCCGGCGGATCTGGGCAAGCGCCATCGCGCCGACCACGACATTTTCGGCAAGGTCGTGCAGGAAGCCGGCATCCCCAAACAATGATCGTGCGAGATCCACAGACAACGCATCAGGAGAACCCCAATGATCGGTTTTGAGATTCACCCGCGCAAACGCGCGGTCGCGAGCGAGTTCGTCGAGAAGTTTCGCCGCATTCCCGTCGCCAACATCAGCGACTGCATGTCGCGCATGACGGCCGGCGGCGCGCGCCTGCGGCCCATGCATGACGGCCATCCGCTGGCCGGCCCCGCGCTGACGGTGCGCTCCCGCCCGGGCGACAACCTGCTGGTGCACAAGGCGCTGGAACTGGCGCAGCCGGGCGATGTGGTGGTGGTGGATGCGGGCGGCGACCTGACCAACGCCATCATCGGCGAAATCATGACCACCTACGCGCAGAAGCGCGGCCTGGCCGGCATCGTGATCAACGGCGCGATCCGCGACGCCGGCACCATCCGCCGCGGCTCGTTCCCGGTGTATGCCGCCGGCGTGACGCACCGTGGGCCCTACAAGGATGGCCCGGGCGAGATCAATGGCGTCATCGCGCTGGACGGCATGACGATCGAACCGGGCGACCTGATCCTGGGCGATGAGGACGGCCTGCTGGCCTTGCCGTATGACCAGGTGGCCGCGCTGTACGAAGCCGCGTCGGCCAAGCATGCGGTGGAAGAAGAGATGCTGGCGCAGATCGCCGCCGGCACGCTGGATACGTCGTGGATCGATGCGCGGCTGAAGGCGCAGGGCTGGAAGCCCTGATCAAGCTATCGGCAATCAGCCTTGGGCGATGCCCAGGCGGCGCAGGACCCGATCTTTGACTGCGCCGCCGTAGGCCCACGACAGCACCGCCAGCACCAGCATCGCGACGGTGAAGTAGGCACGTGCGGCCATCGGTACCGGATTCAGTTCGGCGATGGTCCGCATCGGTTCATAGGACGTGAAATCGCTGGCCGCCAGCACGCTGAACACCAGGGCCAGCACCGGCCCGGTGAAATGCGGCCGTTCGCCTCGCGTCGCCTTGTCGGCGTTGAATGACCAGCGCAAGAGCTGCACCAGTTGCACGGCTACCGTGACAAGCGGAATGGCCACGGCCAGCAACAGGACGAACAGGGCGACAAGGATCTGGGGCGAATACATGAAAGCGAATATAGGGAAAGACTGACACCCGCGGGCCGCGTCACGCGGCGGGCGCATCGGCCGGCGGCTTGCGCTGGCTGCGGAAAAGCAGGTGGGTCGTGGTCAGGTGAAAACGCATGGCGATATCCGCGCATCCCGGATCGCGCGCGCGCAACGCGGCGATGATCTGGCGATGGTGCTCCACACTGCGCAGCATGTCGTCATGCGTGTAGAAGTAGAACGAGCCGATGATGATCGGCATGTCCAGCAGGTTTTCCACCATCGTCCGCACGCGCGCGGATTGCGCCGCATCCAGCAAGGCATGGTGGAAGAGGTTGTTGCAGTGCTGGACCCGCGCCACGCGGTCGGTGTCGTCGGAAAGGATGGCCTCCAGCATGCGCTGGTTGATCTGCTCCAGTTGGTCGATCTGTTCAGGCGTGGCGCGTTCCGCGGCGCTGCGCGCGGCATAGGGTTCCAGCAGCAGGCGCAGTTCGAACGCCTCGTTGATGTCGCGGTCCACCCAACCCAGCACCACCGCGCCGCGGTGGCCTTCGCGCTTGACCAGGCCGTCGGTGATCAGCCGGTCGATGGCGCTGCGCACCGGCGTGCGGCTGACGGAAAGCTCGGCCGCGATATGCTCTTCGCGCAAGCGCTCGCCAGGCAGGAACACGCCGGACATCAGCCGTCGGCGGAGTTCCCCATAGACTAGGTCGCGGGCGCTGGTCATGGTGGCGCAGGATTCCTGAGGGCGCAAAGAGATCCAGACTATACCCGAAGGGGGTAGGCCAAATCACCCGTGCATCCGCACGTCACGGGGCGACACGCCGAACAGGCGCTTGAACGCAGTGGCGAAATTCGCCGCGCTGGAATAACCCGCCAGCGCGGCGGCCTGGGCCACGCTGACGCCCTGGCCCTGCAGCGCGCGCTGGGCGGCTCGCAGCCGCTGTTCGCGCAGGTATTCGACGGCGGACGATCCGGTCAACGCCTGGAAGCCCTGTTGCAGCGCTCGCACGCCCAGGCCCGTCTGCGCGGCCAGGTCGGCCAGGCTGCAAGGGCCGGTTAAGGTGCCGGCGTCGATGCGGGCGCGCAGCTCCAGCAGGCGCTTGGCGTGCCGCGGTTCGATGCGGCTGGCCGGCGTGCTTGCCGCGTCGCCCGCTGCGGCCAGCGCCACATGACGCAGCCCTTCGCCCAGCAATGCCAGGCAGCGGGATTCCAGCATCAGCCGGTCCACGCCGTCCTCGTGGGCGGGCGGCCGCGCGATCCGTTGCGCCAGCGTGACGCCGCGCGGCGTCAGTGTCCACGCATGCAGGGCCAGATGGGTTTGCAGAAAGGCCTGGATGGCCGAGGTGTCGACGTTGCTGGGGGCTGATCCGTCGGGGATCAAGCCGCCGTCCTGCAGCCATTGCGGCGCCACCGTCAGCGTGATGGAGCGTTCGCGGTGGTTGCGTGCTGCCCGGCGCATGAAACTGGCCGGTCCGGTCAGCATCAGCAGGCGCGCCTGCAGGCCTTCGCCGGGCGCAGGCCCTTTCAGATGCAGGTGGTGATGGCCGAATTCGAGTTCGACGTCGCCTTTCTCCAGCACGATCAGTTTCAGGCCGGGCGTGAGCGTGGAGCGCACCACGTTATCGCCGCAGTCCCGCACGTCCGCACGCCGCAGCATCAGTCCGGGCCGCATCGTCAATATCTGGAAACTCCCTTCCAGCGGCGTCTTGGCCCCCGCGCCGTGGCGGGATTCGATGTCGTGCGATCCCCCCAGGTGCGTCCCCGCCGCCCGTAATTGGGCGGAAGAGATCCCGCCCGCCATATCCGCCCTTTTTCGCGGCCCCGCCATCCCTGCTCCAAAAGAAAAATGCCCCCACGCCGCGCACGCTATGCGTGCTTGCTGCCCCCCAAGGGGGCGTTTTTGTCTTGGGGCGGCCCTGCGACAAAAAACCTTCTCGCAAAGCATCTGGTGCGTTGCGCAAACATGCCGGCCTGAATTCCGTGGAATCATGGGCACGTTTTCCCAAATGACCATGAGAATCAGTACCATTATGACCCAAAGTCCCGCCGTCTTCGTCCTCCGCCGGCCCTGGATGATGATGGCCCTGGCCTGCGCCGGGATCGCTGGCGCTGCCCAGGCGCAAGCTGCCGAGCCGTCGGGCGAGTCTTCAGCAAGCCCCGTGCAGTCCCTTTCCCCTGTAGTAGTGACCGCCAGCGGCTACGATCAGTCCATCGCCGACGCGCCAGCCAGCATCACCGTGTTGACGCACGAAGACTTGGCCCGGCAGCCCTTCAATACCCTGCAGGATGCGTTGCGCAACGTCGAAGGCGTCAGCATCGTCGGGGCCAATGCCAACAAGCAGGACATTTCCATCCGCGGCATGCCGGGCAAGTACACCCTGATCCTGGTGGACGGCAAGCGGCAGGGGACGCGCGAAATGCTGAACCGTGAAGAGCTGGGCATGGTGCAGGCCAGCCAGATTCCGCCCTTGGCCGCCATCGAGCGGATCGAAGTGGTGCGCGGGCCGATGTCGTCGCTGTATGGATCCGACGCGATTGGCGGGGTGGTCAACATCATCACGCGCAAGGTGCCGCAGGCCTGGACGGGCTCGATCAACCTGGGCGCGACGTTGCAGCAGCACAGCGAACTGGGCAACAGCCGGCAGGCGGATTTCTACCTGGCCGGCCCCATCAAGGAAGAGAAGCTGGGGCTGCAGTTGTTCGGCAAGTCGAACCAGCGCACGGAAGCCGACGTGGTGGACGGTTCCTACGGCATCCGGGACCGCGGCCTGACGGCCCGCCTGACGCTGACGCCTACGAAAGACCAGGACATCCAGTTGGAAGCCGGGCAAGACGAATACAACCGCTATGGCACGGTAGGCAAGTCGCTGGCGGCGACCGAGACGGGCGATTATCGCTTGAAGAACCGGCACACGCACTATTCGATCTCGCATGAAGGTCGCTGGGACTTCGGCACGACCAACGTGTCGTTGCAGCGTGAAGAGGGCAAGGCCAGCAACACGATCGGGGACCAGGGCACCACTTCGTACCCGGATACGCGCCTGGTCAACACCACGCTGGACGCGACGTTGACGCTGCCCCTGCCCGACAACATGCTGAAGGTGGGCGGGCAGTACATCGACACGCGCCTGTACGGTACCGACAAGGAAGCTGCTTCCACCACGGCCGGCAACACCGTGTCCGGGCTAAGCACGCGATCCTGGGCCCTGTTCGGCGAGGACGAGTGGGCCGTCACCGACAACCTGTCGCTGACCGGCGGCGTGCGGCTGGACGACCACGAGCGCTATGGCCAGCATTGGAGCCCGCGCGGTTACGCGGTCTATCACCTGTCGCAGGCGTGGACGCTCAAGGGCGGCGTGTCGCGCGCCTTCCGCGCGCCGGAACTGCGCCAGAGTTCCGCGGACTACATCCAGGCGACCGGCGGAGCCGTCGGTGCGCCGCGAGGCAGCATTGCCGGCAATCCCGACCTGAAGCCCGAGACCAGCACCACCACGGAAATCGGCCTGCACTATCAGGGCGATGACCGCGTTGCCGCGGGCGTCACGCTGTTCAACAACGAGTTCAAAAACAAGATCTACAGCCAGTGCGTGACCGGGTGCGCGGGCTCGTCGGGTGCGACCTATGAATGGGGCAATATCGGGCGCGCCACGCTGCGCGGCGTCGAGACCAGCCTGACCTTGCCGCTGTCGCGCACGGTGACGCTGACCGGCAACTACACCTACACGCAATCCAAGCGCAAATCCGACGACGAAGTGGCCTATGACGGCACCTCGCTGCAAGGGCAACCGCTGGACCGCACGCCGCGCCACGTGCTGAACCTGCGTGCGGACTGGCGGGCGACGGATGCCCTGTCGCTGTACACGTCGGCGAACGTGCAAAGCGAGCAGTACTGGGCGAACTACCGCAACGTGTCGACGACGACGCGCCGCCGTCCCGGGGCCACCACGTTCGATCTGGGCGGCAGCTACGAGCTGAACAAGCACGTCACTTTCCGGCTGGCGGTGATGAACTTGACCGACAAGCGCGTGCCGGTGGACTACCGAACCCGTACGACCGGTCTGGATGGCAATTGGCAAGTTGATGAGGGTCGCCGGCTATGGCTGAACACATCCGTTTCGTTCTGACGGGGGCCGCTTTGGCGCTCGGCGTGGCCGCGTCCGCGAACGCGCAACCCGGGCACGCCCGGCCCATGGCGGCGCAGCCGCCAGAACTGGCGATCGGCGTATCGGCGCAGCAGGTACAGCGGTACGTGCTGGCCGCGCCAGACGGCGGGCCCGAGTACCGCGTGTCGGTCTGGGCACCGTCTGGCGGGAAGCCGCCGGCGGCCGGTTACCCGGTGGTCTACATGCTGGATGGCAACGCGGTGTTTGAAAGCCTGACGCGGACGGCGTCCGCCTTGCCGCCGGGGCAGTCGCTGCAAGCGGTGGTGGTGGGTATCGGCTATGAGGATGCCCAGCGCTTTAATGTGACGGCGCGTTCCTATGACTACACGCCGCCTTCTCCGGGCGCGGACGCGCCTCGCGGTTCGCCGCGCGACCCGGACGCGCAGGGCTGGGCGAAGCCGGGCGGCGGCGCCGACCGCTTCCTGGGCATCCTGCAGCAGCGCATCCAGCCGCTGGTGGAACGGCGCTACCGCGTCGATGCCGGCAACCGCACGCTGTACGGGCATTCCTATGGCGGCTTGTTCGCGTTGCATGTGGCGCTGAGCCGGCCGCAGGCGTTCCGGCACTACGTGGCGGCCAGCCCGTCGATCTGGTGGAATGGCCGCTTCATCCTGCAATCGCTGGCGCATCCCGCCGCCGTTCCTGGCGAGGACGTGGATGTGACGGTAATGGCAGGCGAGGAAGCGCAAGGCCGCGACGACCTGCCTGATAGCCCGGAAAGCGTGGTCCGTGCGCTGGGCGATATCCCGCGTGTGCGGGCCAGCCTGCGGGTATTTCCGGGCCTGGGCCACGGCGAAATGCTGCCCGCGTCATTGGCCGCGACGCTGCGCGGGTACGTGCGGTAGCGGCGGGCCTGCGCGCAGCGCCAGGGCGCTTTCAGACGGTGGCAGGAAACGTCACGGTGATGCCCACGCCGCGGCCGTCCAGCCCGGGTCCCCACTCGATCCGCGCGCCGTGCTTGGCGGCGATCTGCGCCACCAGCGACAGGCCGATGCCGCTGCCGCGTTCGACCGTGCCGGCCTTGCGGTAGAAGCGGTCGAACACGCGTTCGCGTTCGGCGGGCGCGATGCCTGGTCCGTTGTCGGCCACCGACAGTTGCGCGCCGCCGTCCGCTAGCGACACGCAGGACACGGCCACGCGGCCGCCCTCGGGGGTGTAGCGCAAGGCATTGTCCAGCAGGTTGCGCAGCAGCACGCCCAACGCATCGACGCCGCCCTCCACGGATGCGGGCCGGGCATCCAGGCTGATGCGCTGGTGCTTGCGGTGGGCGAGCGCTTCGTTGTCGCGCACGATCATTTCGGCCAACCGGTCGAGTGCGACTGATTCGGCGGGGCCTTCGCTCAGGGCTTCGGTGCGAGCCTGGTCCAGCAGTTGCTCGGCCAGGCGGGTGGTGCGGGTCGCGACGTCGCGCAGCTTGTGCACCGCCTGGTCGCGTGCGTGCGGGGTGTCACTGCGCACCGCCAATTCCGCGTAGGCGCTCAAGGCCGCCAGCGGCGTGCGCAATTCATGCGCCGCGTCGGCAAGAAAGCGCCGTTCCCGGTCCAGCGACGCGGACAGGCGTTCAAGCAGGCTATTGATGGATTGGATGAACGGTTGCAGTTCACCGGGCATCCCGGAGGTCGGCAAGGGGGTCAAGTCCATGGCCGGGCGGCTCAGGATGGCGTCGCGCGCGCGGTCCACCGGGCGGAAGGCCCGGCGCATGACCAGCCAGGTCATCCCGGTCAATATCAGGAAGAGCACGCTCAGGAACGCGAAACCGTTACGCATGCGCTCGGTCGTTTCCTTGCGCAGTTGCGCTTCCGACTTGGCGAACTGGACTTGTATGCGGCCGTCCCGGTCTGCCACCGCGTAGGCGCGCCAGCGTTCGCCGCCCAGCGTGACGTTCTGGAAGCCGTTTTGAAAATCGCTGATCAAGGGTTCATCAGGCGCCCAGGGCGATTGCACAAGCAGCCGCTTGTCGGCCAGCGACCACACCTGGAAGTTGAAGGACTCTCCGTCGAAGCGGTTGGAGTTGGGGAGTTCGAAGCGGTCTTCGCTGGAAGGCGCGGCCCGCAGCAGGCTGGCAGGCAGGGACAGCAGTGCTTTCTGGGCGGCGTCGCGCATGTCCCGGTCCAGCATGCCGGTCTCGGTGCGCGTCTGTTCGTTGTAGACCAACGCCAGCACCGTGAGCCAGGTGGCAAGCATCGCAAGCAGCAAAGTGACCGCGACTTGTTTGCGCAGCGTCTTCATGGCGCGCCGTCCGGCACGATGCGATATCCCAGGCCATGCTGGGTTTCGATCAGTCCGTCGCCCAGCTTGCGCCGCAACTGATGGATGTACACGGCCACGGTATTGCTTTCGATGGTGCCGCTACTGCCATAGACGGCGACTTCCAATTGATCGCGGCTGACGGTGTTGCCCATGCGTTGCATCAAGGCCAGCAGCGTGTGGTATTCGTGGGCGCTCAGATTCACCTCGTTGCCGCCTTGCGTCACCGTGCGGCGCGCAGGTTCCAGTACGACGTTCCGGCACCGCAACGCCGACACCACGCTGTTGCTGCTGCGCCGGAGCACCGCGCGCATCCGGGCCAGTAGTTCGTCCAGCTGGAATGGCTTCACCAGGTAGTCGTCGGCGCCGGCGTCCAGTCCCTGGATGCGGTCGCTCAGGCGGTCGCGCGCGGTGATGATCAGCACAGGCGTCGTGTCGAACCGGGCGCGCAGCGCCTTGAGCAATGTCAGGCCGCTGCCGTCGGGCAAGCCCAGGTCAAGCAGAACGGCTTGATAACCGTGGTCCACCAGCGCCAGGTGCGCTTCGGGCATGTCGTGCGCCCAGTCCACGTCGGCGCCGTCTTGAATCAGGCCCGCGCGCAAGGCATCGCCCAGCATGGGATCGTCTTCTACCAGCAGGATACGCAAGCAAGCTCCAGGGCCGTCTCCAGCAGTGCCGCCGGAGCCTTAAAGAATTATTAAAAGATGCTCAGGACAATGCAGGCCAAGCCCGGGGGCGGTCGCCCACGGCCATTGTCATAGAACGGAAGGAAGCCCTGATGCGGATGGGTATATTAGCAAGAGGCGTCTTCGCGGGCGCGGTTTTCAGTGCAGCTGGCGCCGCCTCTGCGCAAAGCACAAACTTCATCGGATTGGGGGTCGGAGCGGTCCCCGTTTATGAGGGTTCCCGCGAGTACCGGGCGCTGCCGGTTCCGCTGATCAACTATCAATCGGGCAATTTTTTCATCACGCCGCGCATGGGCTTGCCCGCGATGGGGCTGAAGACCTCGCTGGCTTCCGACCTGGACGCGGGCGTTTTCGTGGGGATGAGCCTGGGGCGCAAGGCCGATGACGCCGACCGCTTGAAGGGGCTGGACGACATCAAGTTTCACGGCGCCTACGGCGCTTATGTGGAGTGGCGTCCGGGCCGGTATTCGCTGGGCGCGGGCTACAAGCAGGCGGCGCGCAGCGGCTACGGCGGCACGTTGGAGCTGCGCGCATCGTACGCCGCGCTGATGACCGAGCAGCACACTGTGCAGGTCGGCGTCCGCACCGAATGGGCCAACAGCGACTACATGCAGACCTGGTTCGGCGTGACGCCGTCGCAGGCCGCACGCAGCCGCGAGGGCCTGTCGACCTATTCGCCGTCTTCAGGCTTCAAGTCGGCGGGCATCTACACGACGTGGTCGTACCGCATCAACCCCAGCTGGAGCACGGTGTCCACGATCGGCGTCAGTACCTTGCTGGGCGATGCGCGGGATAGCCCTCTGACGGAACGCAAGGCCAACGTGTTCGGCTCGGTGGGCGTGGCGTACCGCTTCTGACGCGAGGGGCAGATGAACGGCGGGGGATCGGGGCGGATCGGGGCAGATATTCGGGCGGAGCAGATACAATTTCCGCCAGAATTTCCGTCATCACGTCCTGAGGATCCGATCCCATGCCTGACTTTCCGCCCGAACCTCAAGCCGTCCACAGCCCGCCTACGCGTCACGCGATATTCATCGTCGCCACGCTGAACCCCGGCGCGGCCGCCGCCGAAACCGTCCGCGGCTGGTGCGCCGACGTGGCTACGCTGACGCGCACCGTCGGCACGCGTTCGCCGCAAGAGAACCTGTCGTGCGTCTGTGCATTCGGGTCCGACGCCTGGGACGCGCTGTTCGGCCAGCCGCGACCCGCGGCCCTGCATCCTTTCCGCGTGTTCGGCGAGGGCGCGCGCGTGGCCGTGTCCACGCCGGGCGATCTGCTGCTGCACATCCGCGCGGATTCCATGGACCTTTGTTTTGAATTGGCGACCTTGCTGGTCAACGGCCTGGGTGATGCAGTGACCGTGGTCGATGAAGTCCATGGCTTTCGCTACTTCGACCGGCGCGCCATCATCGGTTTTGTCGACGGCACTGAAAATCCCGAAGGGCGCGAGGCCGTCAATTTCACCGTGATCGGCGATGAAGACGCCGAATTCGCCGGCGGCAGCTACGTCCTGGTGCAGAAGTACCTGCACGACATGACGGGCTGGAACGCGCTGACCGTGGAGAACCAGGAAGGCATCATCGGCCGTCACAAGCTGTCGAACGTGGAGCTGGACGACGACATCAAGCCGGCCTCTTCGCATAGCGCCTTGACGACGCTGGAAGAGAACGGGCAGGAAGTGAAGATCCTTCGCGACAACATGCCGTTCGGCCGTGCGGGCGTGGGGGAGTTCGGCACGTACTTCATCGGTTACGCGCGTTCGCCCGCACCGATCGAGCAGATGCTAGAGAACATGTTCGTCGGCCGCCCGGCGGGCAATTACGACCGCCTGCTGGACTACAGCCGCGCGGTGACGGGCAGCCTGTTCTTCGTGCCGTCCGCCGAACTGCTGGAAGACCTGGAAACGCGTACTGCCACGGCTGAAGCGCCGCAGCAGGCGACGACGGCGACGACCTCTTCGATCGCTTGAACATCACGTCGGGTGCCTCTCCCGCACCCTGACGCTACCCGCCGACAGGGCTTCATCGGCGCCGACGCTCGTCGGCGCTGCCCACGACAGGCCGGGTAGTACGCCTGCATCAGGCATCTACGACTAAAGACCGATGCGCCCATACCTGTGTCTTGCTACCGTTCGCCCGGAGCAGTTCAGCGATTTGGGCTCTGGATTTCCGTTGGCTTTGCAAGACGGCACGAGCCGGGCGCCGGTGGCTGCTCGGCCGGTGCTGGCGCGGCTTCCTTTGCCAGCAAGCAGGAGATCACTATGCAGAAAATCAATCAATCGGATGCGTCGGACAAGGCAGTGGACGTTGCGGTCCAGCCCTTGACCCCGGCAGAGATCCAGCAGGTCAGCGGTGGCAACGGGCAAAATCGTTTCATGGGTGTGGGGCCATCGCCCGCCGCGCGGCCCGGCCAGGCGGCCGCGATGCCCGGCAGGACTATTCACCTCGCTTGATTCAGACAATGCGGACCGAAATGGTGCGCTAGAACAGGAGTTTCCATGGAAAGGACCGAACATCCGGCGTCTCTGGAGAGCGCCGCAGAAGAACAATTCCAGATGCTGAGCGAAAGCGAAATCCAGGATGTGAGCGGAGGTGGCGGTAGCGCCAAACCCAACATCATCATGAAGGTGTCAGGCGTTCCTGGGGCCCCGCCTGGACTTGGTACTGGTCGCCAGCACTACTTCAAATAATTTGAACCCGGGCTGCACCCTTGAATCGCGGCGGCTTGGCCGTCGCGGCTTTTTCTGATCGTCTTCGGCCTCGATCTGATGTCGCTCTATCGCAAACAGGCGCTTGCCGCGCAACGCTCCGTCGGTCTGGGCGATATCGTGCTGATCCGGCCCGTGTCGTTCGCCCTGGTCACGTTCGTGTTGGGTGGTTTCGTATTGGCGGTGTGCCTGTTCCTGGCGTTTGGCAGCTATACCAAGCGCGCCACCGTCAGCGGCCAGCTTGCGCCGGACACGGGTCTGCTCAAGCTCTACGTGCCGCAGGCCGGGGTGGTGCTGGAGCGTCCGGTCCACGAGGGCCAGCACGTCAATGCGGGAGACGTGTTGTACGTGGTGTCGGGCGACCAGCAAAGCGCACTGGGCGACACGCAAGAAGCCATCAGCGGGCAGATACGACAGCGCGAAGACAGCCTGCGCCTGGCCCGCCAGAAGACATTGCTGCTGCAGCAAAGCGAGCATGAGGCCCTGGCGGCCGGCATTGGCGGCTTGACGTCGCAATTGGCGGCGATAGACAGCCAGATCGCCGGCCAGCGCAGCCGGATCAAACTGGCCGAGGACAGCGCCCAGCGTTATCGGAATTTGATGGAAAAGGGCTATCTGTCGCCCGAAGAGTCCGACCAGAAGCGGGCCGAGCTGCTGGAGCAGCGCAACCAGTTGCAGGCCCTGCTGCGCGACCGAATCGGCATCGCCATGGACCTGTCCAACCGGAAAGCCACGCTGGCGGACCTGACCCTGCGCCAGCAGAACCAGCTGGCGCAGCTGGACCGCGACCTGGCCGGCGTGGCGGTGGACCTGACCCAGAGCGAAGCCAAGCGTCGCATCGTCGTCACGGCGCCGCAATCGGGCGTGCTGACCGCTGTGACGGCCGAGGTGGGGCAGGCGGTGGATACCCGGCGTCCGTTGGCCGCCATCGTGCCCGACGGCGCCAAGCTGCTGGTGGAGTTGCTTGCGCCCAGCCGCGCAGTGGGCTTCGTGGCGCCGGGCGATGCCGTGCTGATCCGCCTGGCCGCCTATCCGTACCAGACCTTCGGCCAGCAACGCGGGGTGGTTCAGACCGTGACGCGCAGCGCGTTGCCGGAAGGGCAGATGAACGACGGTGCCGCGGCGCAGGGCGATAAGGAATCGATGTACCGGATCACCGTGTCGCTGGAGACACCCGCGCGCGGGCCGCAGGGCCAAACGCTGGCATTGCGGCCCGGCATGCGGCTGGATGCGGATTTGCTTCAGCAGACGCGCCCCTTATACCAATGGGCATTCGATCCTGCCTACCGATTGTCGGGGAAATTGTGACCATGCTTGAACGCCTGACGCTGGGCGTCAAACGGCGGGTGCCCAGGCTCCTGCAAACCGAGGCCGCTGAATGCGGCCTGGCCTGCGTGGGCATGGTGGCCGGTTTTCATGGGCATCATCAAAGCCTGGCCAGCCTGCGCGGCCGCTTTCCGGTGTCGCTCAAAGGCGCCACGCTGGCGACGCTAATCCACGTGGCCGGCCAACTTGGGCTGGCATCCAGGCCGGTCAAGGCGGGCCTGGGCGCGCTCAGCAAACTGAAGTTGCCTTGCATCCTGCATTGGGAATTCAACCACTTCGTGGTGCTGACCGACATCAATGCGCGGTCGGCCACGCTGATCGATCCGGCCTCTGGTATCCGCAAATGCACCATCAGCGAGCTGTCGGCGTCATACACCGGCGTGGCGTTGGAGCTTTGGCCCACGCCGGACTTCGTGACGGCCAACGAAAACAAGCCGGTCCGGCTGCGCGAACTGACGGGGCGCGTCACGGGTCTGGGGGCGGCGTTCTCGCAAGTGATGCTGCTGGCGCTGGCGCTGGAAGTGCTGACGGTGGTTCAGCCGTTCTTTCTGCAATGGGTCGTGGACCACGTGTTGAACACTGGTGACCGCGACTTGCTGACCACGCTGGCGCTGGCCTTCGGCCTGCTGATGGTGATGCTGCAGCTGACGTCGGTTGCGCGTAGCTGGATGCTGATGTTCATGGGCACGACGCTGAACCTGCAATGGCGCAGCAATGTCTTCACGCACCTGCTCCGGCTACCGGTCAGCTATTTCGAAAAGCGACACCTGGGCGACATCGTGTCGCGCTTCGGCGCCATCGACACCATTCAGCGCACCGTCACCACGTCGTTCCTCGAGGCCCTGCTGGATGGCATTGTCATGGTGATCACGCTGGTGCTGATGTTCCTGTACAGCCCGCCGCTGGCGTGGATCGCCGTGGGCGCCATGACGCTGTACGGCTTGGCGCGCTGGTCGGGCTATGCGTCGCTGCGCTATGCCACCGAAGAGCACATCATCCATGCTGCGAAAGAGCAGTCGCACTTTCTGGAAACGGTGCGCGGGGTCAAGGCCATCAAGCTGTTCCAGCATCAGAACGACCGGCGTTCGCGTTGGCTGGCGTTGCTGGTCAACGAAATCAACGCGGATCTGCGCGTGCAGAAATGGGCGCTGTTCTTTCGGACCTTCAACGGCCTGCTGTTCGGGCTGTCGTCGATCGCGATTCTGTGGCTGGGGGCGCGGCTGGTGCTGGACGGCCAGTTCACCGTGGGCGCCTTGCTGGCATTCATCGTCTATAAAACCTTGTTCGACAAGCGCGTGGCGGCGCTGCTGGACAAGTTCGTGGAAGTGAAGATGCTGCGGCTGCAAGGCGAGCGCCTGGCCGACATCGTGCGCGAGGCGCCGGAGCCCATCGACGAGATGCCGCGGGCGGACGGCGCTGTGACGCGCTCGCCGGCCATCGAAGTGCGCAATCTGCGCTTTCGCTACAGCCCTCAAGAGCCGTATGTACTGGATGGCATCAGCCTGCGCATCGAGCCTGGTGAATCCGTCGCCATCACTGGGCCGTCCGGGGGTGGCAAGACGACCCTGATCAACATCCTGCTGGGTATCCTGACGCCGACCGAAGGCGAGGTGCTGGTCGATGGCGTGGCGGTGCGCGGGATGGGCGCGGCCGCCCTGCGCAGGATGGCCGGCACCGTGTTGCAGGACGACGTGCTGTTCGCCGGTTCCATCGGTGAGAACATCAGCTTCTTCGACCCCCAGTACGATCCCGACCGTGCCAGGGAGTGCGCGGAAATCGCCGCCATCCACGACGACATCTGCGCCATGCCAATGGGCTACAACACGTTGGTGGGCGACATGGGAACGGTGCTGTCCGGCGGGCAGAAGCAACGCGTGTTGCTTGCGCGCGCGCTGTACAAGCAGCCGGCGATGCTGTTCCTGGACGAGGCAACCAGCCATCTGGACATCACGCGGGAACGGGTGGTCAACATGGCCATCGCCCGCCTGAACATGACGCGGGTGATCGTGGCGCACCGGCCCGACACCATCGCCGCGGCGGGGCGGGAAATCGCGCTCGCAGGCGGCAAGATCGCCTCGGACGGCGGTGCGCTCAGGTCGGCTTGCCGAACACGCCGCCGCGCCGAGCCACAAGTGTCGCCTGTGTTCGATTAAGCACGCCCAGCGTGGCCAGGATGGCCGACACATGCGTCTTGACGGTCTTCTCCGTCATGTTCAGCCGTTCGGATATTTCCTTGTTGCGCAGGCCATCGCAGATCAGCCGCAAGACTTCGCTTTGCCGCGGCGTCAGGGTGCGCAACAGGGCGGCGTCATCAGGCGAACGCGGCGGCGTGCCTCCGGCATACGGCGTGCGAGGCGCATCCGCCGCATTGATCGCTTCCAGGGCGGCGGTCAGCGCCTGGCAACTGGCGGATTTGTTCAGGAACCCCCGCGCGCCGGCCTCCATGGCGCGGCGTTCGTCATCGGGATCCTGCGAGGCGGACAGCACCAGCACCCGCAGTTGCGCACGCCGCTGGCGCAGGCGCTTCAAGAGCTCCGCACCGGCCATGTCCGGCAGGTAGTAATCCATGATGACGTTGCCGATGTCGGCATGGCGGTCCAGGAGCGCCAGGGCCTCGTGGCCGCTGGCGGCGGGGTGCACCGCCAGCGTGGGCATGGCGTGCGCCAGCGCCATTACCAGCGCCTCGCGGAACATGGCGTGGTCGTCGATAAGCAGTACGGCGTTCATTCGACGTCTCCGTCCGAGGGTTTTTCTGCCGCGTCTTGCAGCAGGGCGGCCAGATCGGATCGTTGTATTCCTCGCGCAGGATGGGCCTGTACCGGGAGGACCCCCGGTTCGGAACGTGGGCGGATTTTAGACCGATTGCGCCGCGGCGGGGCGCAATTGCAGCACCGCGGTCAACACGGTTTTGCCCGGCGCGGACGAGATGTCCAGCGTCCCCTGCACGCGGGCGATGCGGGCGTACATGCTGCGCATGCCCACGCTGACACCGGCCTGCCGCACCGCCGCCACGTCGAAGCCGGCGCCGTCGTCTTCGATCCGCAGCTGCAGCTGGTCGGGCTGCGGCTGCTGCAGTTGCAGCCGCACGCGGCGCGCACGGCTGTGCTTGACCACATTGGTCAGGGCTTCCTCCACCAGCCGGGTCAGCGCCAGGCATTGCAAGGGGGAGGGAGGCGTGGTCCATTGCGGCGGAAATTGCCAGCTGGAATCCAGGTCCAGTTCGTCGAACAACTGCACGAAGCGGTGGCGCAGCGGGGCAGCCCACTCTGGAGGCGTCTCCGGGACTTTGACGCCCGCGCTGGAGCCGCTGTCGATCGTTTGGCGCAGGTCGTCGCGCAGCAGTTTCAGCATGGACAGGAATTGCTGGCCCTGCAGCGGGGCCTTGGCCTGTTCCACCATGGCCATCATGCGCACCAGCGATCCGCCCAGCCCGTCATGCAGGTCGTGCGCGATCTGCAAGCGTTCCTGCAGGCGGGTGTTGCTCATTGCCAGCGCGTGCTCGCGCTCCAGGGTGGTGGCCAATTCCGTACGCGCCTCTGCGATGCTGTCGGCCAGCTCGTGGTTGAAGCGTTCAATGCGGCGCACGTTGCGCGCATGGCGCAATCCCAGGATCGCGGACATGCAGAGGGTAACGGCGATGCTGGAGAACGAGGTGTAGGTCGGGCCGGGACCGACCAGTTTCATCAGCCGCAGCAGATCGTGGATGATGACCACGAAGATGATCAGCAGGCAGGCCGCCAGCATGCGTTGTTCGGGTCGCCGGGTACGCCATGCATGCGCGCAGAACTGCAGGCAATTAGCGAGGAAAATTCCGGCGCTACCCAATACGGCGGCGCGCTGCGCTTGGGGCAACGCGGTATCCGGCGTGATCGCCAGCATGGCCAGCATCGCGGCCGTGACTGCCCACAGCACGCGTTCGGTGCGCGGCAGAAACCGTTCGCTGAAACGCCAGGTGAACAGGCAGAAGCACGCCGTATACAGCACCAGCGCCATGGAATTGGCCCGGGCCGCCATCAACGTGGTGGCGAACGGCCAGGGGCTGGTCGCCAGCACGTTGGCGACGAACAGCACCCAGAACAGAGCCATAAGCGCGTACCAGCCGTAGGTGGTCTGTTCGCGGCGGACGATCCAGATGCAGAAGAACAGGGCGCCCAAGACGGCTGAGATGATCAGGTTCAGGACGTAAAGGGTGCGGTTGTTCCACCACAGGTCTTCCTGCAGCGCCTGCATGGCCTGCGCGGCGCCCAGGTGCACCGGACCCAGGCCGGGCGTCTGCTGCGACACGCCGACCACGCGGAGCCAGAGGGTGTTCACGCCGTCACGCAGCAGGGCTTCGGGCAGGCGCCAGTAGCGCGGCAGGTTCCAGCTGCGCGACAGGGGTTCGGTCAGGTGCGCATCGCGCCAGATCAGTTCGTCGTTGATGAAGACTTCGCCGGCCATGACCACGGATTCCAGCGTCAGGCCCACCGGTCCGCTTTGGCCATCCGGGCATTGGCGTTGCCAGTCGATGCGGTACCAGACCGTGCCGCTGTAGTCCGGCCATCGCTTGCTCCAGTCGTCGGGCAGCGTGACCGGCTGCCAGGGCGACGCGCCAGGCCGGCTGCCGTCGGCCGCGCCCTGGGCGGCTGTGATGGACAGCAATTGGACCGTGCAGGCGGCAGGGGTCGCAGGCGCGGAGAGCGCCGGTGCCGCCAACAGCGCCAGCCAGCACGCAAACAGCCATCTCAGGCCAGCAAGCCTCGCGAGCGCGCGGCATGGACCGCCCGCGTGCGCGAGGAGACGGCCAGTTTGCGGTAGATGTGCTTGATGTGGCATTCGACGGTGTAGCGCGACAGGAACAACTGCTCGGCGATTTCGCGATTGGCAAGCCCTTCGGCCACCAGGCGAAGGATCTGGCTTTCGCGGGGGCTTAGTATCTCACCGCTTGCCGTGTCGGGTTGCTCCGTGGGCCGGGGGCGCAGTTCGTCGATGATGCGGCGGGCCACAAAGGGGTCGATCGGCGCGCCGCCACGCAGCACGCTGCGCAACGACAGCGAGACCTCCAGGTCGTCGCGTTCCTTCAGCACATAGCCCGTGGCGCCGGCCCGCAGGGCAGCCAGGATCGCATCTTCCGTGCACCAGGCGGAAATCACCAGGATGGCCAGGCCGGGATCGGCCGCGTGCATCTCGGCGATCAGATCGATGCCGCTGCCGTCCGGCAGGCCCAGGTCCACCAGCGCCAGGGCGACCGGCTGGTTGGCCAGACAGGCGCGCGCCTCGGCCAAGGATCCGGCATGCACCAGCGCGTCGGGCTGATAGCCCAGTTGCAGCAGCAGGCCCTCCAGCCGCCGGCGGACCAGCGGTTCGTCTTCCACCAGCAGCACCGGGGCGGGCAGGGTGAGCTCGGGAGTTTGCAGGGTGGCGGACATAGGTGCGGGGGGAGGGAAGACCGGGAAAGGCAGGATTGCCCGATTCTAATTGTGAGGGGGCGGGTGCCAGGGCGGCTATCCCTGGAAACAGGTAATTGACGAAAATTCAAGGGTTTACCCCTAAAGTCCCGACCGGGCATGCCGTAAGTCCATGGTGGCTGCCGGTTTTCGCCAGCGGGCCGCAGACCCGTGTCCTCCGATATGGGAAATGGCTGAAAAAAGGCAGGCATGAAAATTACCTCGTTGCGCAACCGTATCCTGTTGATTACTTGCTTTACCGTTGTGGGTGCCCTGGTCCTCTCCGGGATCACCACCTACCAGATCGTCCGCAGCAACATGATGGCGACGATCTCGGGCAACCTGGATGCCATTGCCGCCGGCAATGCCAGCGCCATCGAACGCTGGTCCGAGGACAAGGCCCAGGCGGTCGTCGCCACCGCGGCCGTGGTGGAAAAGGGCGATCCGCGCGGCCTGACCAAATTGATGGGCGAAACGAACGGCTTCCCCATTTCCACCATCGGCTGGTCGGACAAGACCTTTTTCTCGACCACGCAGGTGGCAGCTGACTATGACCCCACGGCGCGCCCCTGGTACAAGAGCGCGGTGGCGGCGGGCAAGCTGACGGTCACCAAACCCTATGGCGACTCGGGCACCGGCAAGCTCTACGTGGCGTTCACCACGCCGATGATCCGCGGCGGCCAGACGACGGGCGTACTGAGCGGCGCGGTGCCGCTGGACGGCATCCAGAGCATCATCCGCGCAATCCGTCCCACACCGTCCAGCCTGGCCTTCGTGGTGGCGACCGACGGGCAGGTCATTGCGCACGTGAACGACAAGCTGGCGCTCAAACCGTCCACCGACGTGGCGCCTGAACTGACGCCTGCCGCGCTGTCGGCCATGTCGCGCGACGGCGCCGAGCCCCTTGCGGTCAACCTGGACGGGGTGCCGAAGCTGCTGAAGGTCCGCCGCATTCCGGGCACGGACTGGTCGCTGGCGATCGCGCTGGACAGCGCCGAGGCCACCGCCGGCCTGACGCAGGTGCTCAACGCCACGCTGATCTCGCTGGTGGTGCTGACGCTGTTGGCAGTCGGGATCGCCAGCGTGGTGACCTCCCGCGCCTTCAAGCGCCTGTCGGCCGTGCGCGACGCGATGGACACCATCGGTTCGGGCGACGGCGACATGACGCATCGCCTGGAGGTTGTGGGCCATGACGAAGTGGCGCAGATCTCGTCGTCGTTCAACGCGTTTGTCGACAAAATAAGCACCGTGATGCTGGATGTACGCACCGGCGTGCATTCGATGTCGGCTGCAACTCGCGAAATCGACATGGGCAACCGCGATCTCTCGCAGCGCACCGAGACCTCGGCGGGCTCCTTGCAGGAAACCTCGTCGGCGCTCACGCAACTGACTTCCAGCGTGCGTCAGACGGAAGAGGCCGCGGAACACGCCACACGCCTGGCCACGGAAGCCAGTTCGGCGGCCGAGCGCGGCGGGCTGGTTGTCACCGACGCGGTGACGACGATGAGCGCGATTTCGCAGTCGTCGCAGCGCATCACGGAAATCATCAGCGTGATCGACGGCATCGCCTTCCAGACCAACATCCTGGCACTGAACGCGGCCGTGGAAGCGGCGCGTGCCGGCGAGCAAGGCCGCGGCTTTGCCGTGGTGGCAGGCGAAGTCCGCACCCTGGCGCAACGCAGCGCGGCGTCGGCGCAGGAAATCCGGACCCTGATCCAGGCCTCGGTCGAGAACGTCAAGAGCGGCACCGAACGCGTGCAGGCCGCCGGTTCGACCATGAGCGAGATCGTTGAAGGCATTTCGCGCGTGCAGCGCCTGGTGACCGAGATCCACGGCGCGATGACCGAGCAAAGCGTCGGCATCAGCCAGATCGACCGCAGCGTGGCGGACATGGACCAGGCAACGCAGCAGAATGCCGCGCTGGTCGAAGAGTCCGCGGCGGCCTCGGCCATGCTCAGCGATCAGGCGCGCGTACTGGCCGATACGGTGGCGCTGTTCAAGCTGCGGGGCGACGCCCACGGCTCGGCGCCTCGGATGCTGGCCTTGCCGCAGGCCGCACCGGCCTACTGAGGCCGGCCCTCGGCGCCCCTCTCGGCCCGCCTTGGCAAGCGGGCGGGAGTTGCCTGTCAGCCCGGTTGGCCGCAGAATCTGCGAAGCCCAAGGACTGAACAGAGGACCCATGATGGTTGAGCACGCCGCGCCCGCACCAGAAAGTTGCCTGATCCCTACCGCACAGGGGCGGATCCACGCCCGACAATGGCCGGGCGGGACCGACGCGCAGGCTGGCGCGCCCATCGTCCTGCTGCACGACTCGCTGGGATGCGTGGACCTGTGGCGCGATTTCCCGGCCAAGCTTGCCCAGGCCACGGGGCGGGCGGTCATCGCCTACGACCGGTTGGGTTTCGGCCAGTCGGACCCGCACCCCGGCCGCCTGCAGGCGGATTTTGTCGGCAATGAGGCGAGCGACGCCTTCGCTGCGCTGGCGGCGCATTTCAAGTTGACCGTCTTCATCGCATTCGGCCATAGCGTCGGGGGCGGAATGGCCGTTTCGATCGCCGCGGCTTATCCCGGACGCTGTATCGGCGTCATCACCGAATCCGCCCAGGAATTCGTCGAAGACCGCACCCTGGAAGGCATCCGCGTGGCCGGCGAGCAATTCAAGGATCCGGCGCAACTGGACCGCTTGAAGCGCTATCACGGCGAGAAGGCGAAATGGGTGCTGGACGCCTGGGTCCAGACCTGGCAATCGCCCGAATTCGCCGACTGGAACCTGGACGCGCTCTTGCCTCAAGTCACCGTGCCGCTTCTGGCCATCCATGGCGAAAACGACGAGTACGGATCCATGCGCCACCCCGAAAAACTGGTGGCGCTGGCCGGAGGCCCGGCAGACATGCTGCCCATGCCTGGCTGCGGCCACGTGCCGCACCGCGAGCGCGAAGACGCGGTGCTGGACGCGGTGCGGAGGTTCCTGGATCAGCGGGGCGTTTGAATCGGCTTTTCCGACAGCCTCAGCCTGTCCGCTCCATGCAAAAGATGTCGTCGGTCCGAAGTTCCCATCGGGCAATGGCTGTGGGCCATTAATTTTTCGCGCCCCGTGCCGTTACAACTCAAAGAGACCTCGAAAAGACTCGGGCAGGCACTGCCCACGCGTATGGATGACATTGCCCATGACCACCATCAGCTCGTCGGGAACTGTGCAGAGCCTCGTCGCGCTCAGCACGCCCATCTCCAATTCGCGTAATGCGAACACCGCCGCGCCCGCCGAGGCGCCAGGATCGTCGGCGGTGGTGCAACTGCGCCAAGGCCCAGCCGATAACCTGGTCACGACGTACACGGAAACGGGTGCCGTTACCGATGGGATCTCGGCACTGATGAGTCGGAACGTGGGCACGCGCGGGTTGGCCGGGCCATTTACCGACGTGGGAGCGGCGTTGCTGAACCGTTTCCGGACGGACGGCGCAAGCCTGTCCTTATGGGTCCCGGCCGCTCAGACCATTGGGGCGCCGGATGGCGTAACTGACACGACGTCCCAAGCCGAATTGCGCGCCGACAACACCGTTTCCTTGCGCATCGCCACCGCCAGCGGCGTCAAGGTCGAGGTCACGCTGGAGCGGGGCGCCCAGGGCATGGCCGTGCAGATTGAAGTGGCTGACGGAGAGCTGAACGAAGACGAGCGCAAGGCGATCGCGGGTTTGTCGGGCGCCTTCCAGGATGCACTGGACGGCTTGGCGGAAGATCCCCCGCGCTGGTCGCTGGCTCGCTTGGCCAATGCAAGCTCACCGCTGTTGTCGTCGGTGAGCCTGCGCGAAACCCGCCAGGTCGACGGCGCAGTGGTGCAAACGATCGACTTCGAGGCGGACAGCACGCAGCGGACGATGACCGTGTCTGGACTGACGGGCGTCGTCAAGGTGGCGGTCGACCTGACGAAGCCGGTGACGCTCGGCTCGGCCGAACAGCAATCGGCGGCAGTCAGCAAGTATCTGCAGCAATTCGACCGTGCCCAGCGTCGGGGAGAGGGCGACGAAGCGCTGACGGCCACGTTCAAGGATATGTTCGCGGCAATGCACGGAAGTTACGGCGCGGCGCAGGTTCCTGCGGCGGCTTCGAATGGAACCACCTTCCGCATGCCGGCGGCCGATGCGCATCGCAGCCTGCTGTCCGGTTTGGCGGATTTCTCGGCGTCGATCGAACAAGTACGCCAGGCCAGCAATCCGGCACAACCCAAAGAAATGGACGGATATTCGTTCCAGACATCGCAAAGCAGCACCGTCTCGGGTCAAGCCCGTTGGGATCTTGCTGTCTCGCAAGAGCAGCAGAGCACGCTTACCGCCAGCTTTCACCGGGCGCTTACACCGGACATGACCTTGGCACTGACCAAGGATAAGGAATCGCAGAACTATCGGTATTACGAGATCCACGATACCACCCGGAATACCACGGATCTGGCTTATGAGAATGGGCTGCTGAAGTCGGCGTCGTTGAGCGAGTCGCGTAGCCAGAGCACGCAGGTCACGATGTACATCAAGGGCAAGCGGATGGATCAGTCCCTGACGCCGGTGTCGGATTCCCACAAGCGGGATTTGCTGTCGCTGGTGCAGGCCGCGAAGCTGGAAGAAGATCCGGACGATATGCTGACGCCGCGCGATCAGGCTGAAGAGATCCTGCGCCGCAAGTACCTGGACTTGGCGCGATCGGTCGCCGACTTGCGTCAGAACTGATCCCGCGTCCTGATCGTACGCCGCAGTTTTCCATTGGGGGGCGGCGCCCGGCGTCCATTATCATGGCTCCATGAGCCAGCGAAAGAACTCCGCCAAGCCGCGCGCCGACGCCTGCATCCGCGTCCGAGGCGCGCGCGAGCACAATCTGAAGAATGTGGATGTGGACATCCCGCGGGATGCGCTGGTGGTGTTCTCCGGTGTATCGGGGTCGGGAAAGTCGTCGCTGGCCTTCGGCACGCTGTACGCCGAAGCGCAGCGGCGCTACCTGGAATCCCTGTCGCCCTACGCCCGGCGGCTGATCGACCAGGTCGGAGTGCCCGACGTGGACGCGATCGACGGCTTGCCTCCCGCCGTGGCGCTGCAACAGCAGCGCGGCACGCCGAACGTGCGTTCCACGGTAGGCAGCGTCACCACCCTGTCCAGCATGTTGCGCATGCTGTATTCGCGTGCCGGCACGTATCCGGCACGCCAGCCGATGCTGTACGCCGAGGATTTCTCGCCTAACACGCCGCAGGGCGCGTGCCCCAATTGCCATGGGCTGGGCTACGTGTACGACGTGACCGAGCAATCCATGGTGCCCGATCCGTCGCTGAGCATCCGCGAGCGCGCCATCGCGTCGTGGCCCCCGGCCTGGCACGGGCAGAACCTGCGCGACATCCTGGTCACGCTGGGATACGACGTGGACAAGCCGTGGCGTGACCTGCCCAAGAAGGCGCGCGACTGGATCCTGTACACGGATGAGCAGCCCACGGTGCCGGTCTACGCGGGCTTCACGCCGGCCGAAACCCGCGCCGCGTTGCGCCGCAAGCAGGAACCCAGCTATATGGGCACCTATACCGGGGCGCGGCGCTACGTCATGCACACGTTCGCCACCACGCAGAGCGCCATGATGAAAAAGCGCGTGGCGCGCTTCATGACGGGCGCGCCGTGCCCGGTGTGCGATGGCCGGCGTTTGAAGCGCGAGGCGCTGTCGGTCAAGTTCGCGGGGCTGGACATCGGCACGCTGTCGCGGCTGCCGCTCACCCGCATCGCGCAGGTCCTGGCGCCGGCCGCCAACGGCCACGCGGACGGAGCAGCGGCGGACGGTGCGCGCCATATCGCCGCGCAACGCATTGCCCACGATCTCGTCGAGCGCATCGGGACCTTGCAGGCGTTGGGCCTGGGGTATCTGGCGATGGACCGTTCCACCCCCACCCTGTCGCCCGGCGAACTGCAGCGGCTGCGGCTGGCGACCCAGATCCGATCCAACCTGTTTGGCGTGGTGTATGTGTTGGACGAGCCCTCTGCGGGCCTGCATCCGGCGGACGGGCAGGCGCTGCATCGCGCGCTGGACCAGTTGAAGGCGGCCGGCAACACGCTGTTCGTGGTGGAGCACGACCTGGACACCTTGCGCCGTGCCGACTGGCTGGTGGATGTGGGACCCGGCGCGGGGCAGCACGGCGGGCAGGTGCTGTATAGCGGCCCGCCCGAAGGCCTGCGCAAGGTCGGGGCGTCGCTGACTGCCCGGTATCTGTTCGACCGCGCAACCACGCCCCGCCGCCCGCCGCGCGAGCCCGCGGCATGGCTGTCCTTGCGCGGCATCCACCGCAACAACCTGCATGGCCTGGATGCCCGCTTTCCGCTGGGCGCGTTCACGGCCGTCACCGGGGTGTCGGGGTCCGGGAAATCCAGCCTGGTCAGCCAGGCGCTGGTTGAACTGATGGGCGAACATCTGGGGCACGAGCCCGTCGTGGAAGAGCCCGAAGGCGATCTGCCCCAGCCCGACACGCTGCCGCGCACGACGGGCCGCATCCACACGGGCGCCGATGCCATCAAGCGGCTGGTGAACGTGGACCAGAAGCCCATCGGCCGCACGCCACGCTCCAATCTGGCGACCTACACGGGCCTGTTCGACCACGTCCGCAAACTCTTTGCCGGTACCCGCACGGCCAAGTCTCGCCGATACGGCGCGGGCCGTTTCTCGTTCAACGTCGCCCAAGGCCGCTGCGAGACCTGCGAGGGCGAAGGTTTTGTCCATATCGAACTGCTGTTCATGCCCAGCGTCTATGCGCCGTGCCCCACTTGCCATGGCAGCCGCTACAACGCGAAGACGCTTGAAATCGAATGGAACGGCCGCAACATCGCCCAAGTGCTGGCGATGACGGTTGACGAAGCGCAGGTCTTCTTCCAGGATGAACCCGTGGTGCAACGCCCCTTGGCGCTGCTGCACGAGATCGGCCTGGGCTATCTGCGCCTGGGGCAGCCAGCGACCGAGCTGTCCGGCGGCGAAGCGCAGCGCATCAAATTGGCCACCGAACTGCAGCGCAGCCAGCGCGGCAATACGCTTTACGTGCTGGACGAGCCCACTACGGGCCTGCACGCGGCGGATGTGGATAAGCTGATGGCGCAGTTGCACGGGCTCGTGGACGCCGGCAACACCGTCGTGGTCGTCGAGCATGACCTGCGCGTAGTTGCGGGTAGTGATTGGATGATCGACGTCGGCCCGGGCGCGGGCGACGAAGGCGGCCACATCGTCGCCGAAGGCACGCCGCAGGCCGTCAGCGCGGCGGGCGTCGGGGTGACGGCGCCATTCCTTCAAAAACTGTTTCAAGAGTCTGTATGAGCCTGACCTACCGTTCTGCCCTCCCTGAAGACGCCGCCGCCTGCATCGTGTTGCGCGGCTTGACCCGAGAAAACGCCGTGACCGCCGCCGAACTGGCTGACGCCGGGATCACGCAGGAGACCTGGGGCGCGGGCATCGAATCCGGGCTGTATCCGGGCGTGGTCGCGTTGGACGGCGGCAAACTGGCCGGCTACTGCTTCGGCCATCGCGACACCGGCGAAATCGTGGTGCTGGCACTGTTGCCCGAATACGAAGGGCAGGGCGTGGGCAAGACCGTCCTGGGCATGACGACGGCCGGGCTGCGCGAGCGCGGCTTTACCCGCTTGTTCCTGGGCTGCGCGGCCGACCCCGCTGTGCGGTCCTACGGCTTTTATCGCCATCTGGGATGGCGCTCGACGGGCACGTTCGATGCGGCGGGCGACGAGGTGCTGGAGTATCTTTTTTAAACTTCCGCCCTGCGCAGAAATCGTCGGGACGAGTCCCTACTGCTCTTGCTCCAGCGTTTTCTGCATCCGCTCCATGCTTTCTTGGCTGACCTGAATCACACCGGTGCCGGGTTGATCGATGTCGACGATAAACGTCAGCACAAGTGCTATCAGTGCGGAGAACAGGCCCGTCGACGTCAACCGCCTGCGGCCGTACAGGCCGGTGCCGTAGGCGATATAGGCCACGGCGCCTGCGCTGACGATGAACAGCAGATAGAAGACGGGCTCGGGGACGTGGTTCTCCAGCGCCACGCGGCGCTTCTCATTGACCTGCGCCATCTCGTTGATGGCTTGGATGAACATGATCGTCGAGATCGCCGGCGGGTTGTCGGCGGTAGCGGCGGCCAAGCTGCGGATCTGGCGTTCGATGCGGCGCGATGTGGCGCTTGCGGCGTCGAAGCGGGGCATGTCGTTTTCCGCGTCATGCAATTCCAGCGCGGCCTTCGTATATTCCAGCAGCAGATTGGGCACCTGCGCCCGCGCAGACGGAGCGATCAGTTGCGAACGCCAGTAGGCATTGCCGATGGCATTGGCCTCTTCCAGCACCAGGTTCTTACGCGCTTCGAAGCGCGTGACCGACATCAGGAAGGTAAAGCCCAGCAGCAAGGCCAACAGGCCGAGCAAGGCGGTTTGCAGCGCGGTGATGTGCGTCCGGTGCGACTCGTCGGCCGGTTTGCGCTGCCGGCGGCCCAGCCGGAAACAGAGCTCGATGATGCCCAGGAAGGCCAGGACGCCGATGAAGAACAGGTAGGATTCGTCGAAATTCCTGAGCATGGCGCCTCCCCTCGCGGACAGGCCAGCGTATGCGGATTGCGGCAAGGAGGCAAGCTGGCGGATCCCCGGGGTTTGTCAGCGAAACGCCAAGTTCTTGGGGTAAGGTGTCGGTTCCCCACTAAGACCCCGCACGGAGCAGAACTTGAAAACCCGCAAACTCGGCCGTACCGACCTGGATGTCAGCCTGATTGGATTGGGCACCATGACCTGGGGCGAACAGAACACCGAGGCCGAAGCGCATCAACAACTGGACTACGCGCTGTCGCGCGGCGTTAATCTGGTCGACGTGGCCGAGATGTATCCGGTGCCGCCCAAGCCCGAAACCCAAGGCCTGACCGAAACCTATATCGGCACCTGGCTGGCGCGCAGCAAGCGCCGCCAGGACATCGTGCTGGCCAGCAAAGTGGCTGGCCCCGTGCGCGACCCCAAGCGCCCCGGCCACATCCGCGACGGCAAGACCTTTCTTGACCGCAAGAACCTGACGGCCGCCCTGGACGCCAGCCTGAAACGGTTGCAGACGGATTATCTGGACCTGTATCAGCTGCACTGGCCCGACCGCACCACCGCCACGTTCGGCCAACTGAACTATCCATGGGTCGAAGATGACCACACCGTGCCGATCGAAGAGACCCTGTCGGTGTTGCAGGATTTCGTGCGCGCCGGCAAGGTGCGCCACGTGGGCGTGTCCAATGAAACGCCGTGGGGCGTTTCCCAGTTCCTGCGCCATGCCGACACCCAGGACCTGCCGCGTATCGTATCGATCCAGAACGCATACAGCCTCTTGAACCGAGTCTTCGAGATCGGCTTGTCGGAGTTCACGCACCATGAAGGCGTGGGCCTTCTGGCCTACTCGCCGCTGGCGATGGGCATGCTTTGCGGCAAGTACCTGAACGGCGCCCGCCCGGAAGGCGCACGCCTGACGCGCTACACGCGTTTCACGCGCTACAGCAATCCGCAGGCCGAGGCCGCCACCAGCGAATACGTGGCGCTTGCCCGTGAACACGGCGTGTCGCCCACGCACCTGGCGCTGGCCTGGGTAAACCAGCGTCCGTTCGTCACCAGCAACCTGATCGGTGCCACGACGCTTGAGCAACTGAAAGAGAACATCGACAGCGTCGACGTGACGTTGTCGCCCGACGTGCTCAAGGCGATTGACGAGATCCACGTGCGCCACCCGAACCCGGCGCCCTGATCCGGCTGCCGGTGGAATCCGCCTTCATGACGCGTATCCGCGTATCGCGACTGTTGCCGGCGCTTGCCATGGTCCTGGCCATGGCGGGTTGCGCATCGACCAAGCCTTATACGGAAGAGGTCTCGGCCCTGATGGTGTCTTCGGACAGCAAGACCTTTGCGGTGTTGGGGCCGAAGTACCACTACCTGTTCCAGATGCCGCCGTCGATGGCGCAGTCGTTGACGTCGGATTTCCGGACGCGGCTGACGGCCGTGATCCTGCGGGAATTCCACGTGGGCGCAGGCGGATACACCTGGGGTTATGTGCGGCTGCAGCTGGCGGACAACGCGACCGATCGCGACCGCCAGCAGGCTTACGCCATGCATTACAGCACCACGAAAGAAGGGCTGGTCTATTACACCTACCATCTTGAAGGCAAACGCTACGTGGCGCAGCCGGGCACGCCCAGCGCGGCGCAGGCCGGCGAAAGCCGGCAAACCGTGCTGGACAAGCCCTATCGCGTCACCGTGATGGATTCGCAAGGCAGCGCGGAAGCCATGAAACTGCTGTCGCCCGTCACCTTCCTGGCCGGCACGGGGTTCGTCGTGGCCAATCCCGCGGTGGTGCTCTTCGCGCTACCCATGGTCGGTCTAAAACCCTAGGCGTTGATTTCCCACAGGCGATCAGGCGCGAAGTCCGCCTGTTCGCCTTTCTTGGCGTAACCCAAGGGGTTGGCCACGACGCGGCAGCCGTCCTTCAGATAATCGTGCGCGCAGTGCAGATGGCCGTGCATCCAGGTGTGCGCCAACGGCAGCAGGGCGTCCAGCGCGTTGCAAAAGCCCGCCGTGCCCGGCGACACGCCGTAGCGGGGATCGGCGCTGGCCAGCGTGGGCGCGAAGTGCGTGATGGCCAGGGTCGGGCCCTCGAACGGCACGCGCAGCGCCGCGTCCAGCCAGGCTTGACAGGCCAGGCCCTGTTCGCGCATCTGCTCGGCCATGAAAGGCGCGCCGTGGCGGCGCATTTCGGCCTTTTCCAGATAGAAGTCGGCCGCGCGAAAGGCTTTGGCGCGTTTGGTCAGCGCGGTGCCGATACTGTCGCTGTCGGCCGCCAATGCATCGAAGTCCGTCCACAGCGTGGTGCCGATTAACCGCACGCCGTCGATGACGCAGGATTCACGCTCCAGCCATTGGATGTCCAACGCGTGGCACAGCTCGCGCAGCCGATCGTGCGCGTCATCAAAATCCAGGTTGTCGTACTCGTGGTTGCCGGGCACGAACACCACCGGCGTCGGCCAGCCGTTGCGCGGTGCGTAGCTGCCCAGGCCGAAGTCGGTACCCGTCAATTTCGAGCCCCGGCGGTAGGAGCCGATATCGCCGGCCAGCACCAGCAGATCGGCGCCGGGAACCGGCCGGGCCAGAAAGGTCGGGTCGGATTCTAGATGCAGGTCGGAAAGCAATTGGATCTTCATGGCCGATATCTTAGGCGACAGGGCGACATGCGCGGTAACCCTTATCCATGCGACACTTTCCCATCAGCCTTTCCCGCTTACTACCCGGAGGAACGTTTATGCGTATCGTGACGGCCCTGGCGGCCGCGCTTGTCCTCGCGGCCAGCGCGCACGCGCAGCCGCAACCACAAACGCAACCGCAATTGATCAAATGCGGCAATGCCAGTACCCAGACCGATCTGAACCTGTGCGCCGACCAGGACTATCGGAAGTCGGACGCCCAGTTGAACGCGGCCTATAAGTCTGTGACCGAACGCCTGAAAGGCGATCAGACGACGTTGGCCAAGCTGCAGTCGGCACAGAAAGCGTGGTTGTTTTTCCGTGATGCGGAATGCGCCTTTTCTTCGGGTGGCACGACCGGCGGCAGCGCCTATCCGATGGTCTTGAGCCAGTGCCTGGACAAGCTGACGCAAACGCGCACGAAGGAATTGCGCGCCTACCTCAAATGCGAGGAAGGCGATATGAGTTGTCCCGTGCCGGGCAAGCAATGACCATGCCGGATGCCGCGGATGCCACCAACAGGGGCGGCCTGATCCTGGATGCGCAGGGCGCGTCGCGCTGCTTTTGGCAGCCGTCCATGCCTGACTATCACGACCATGAATGGGGGCGGCCGGTAGCGGATGACCGCCGCCTGTACGAAAAGATCTGCCTGGAAGGGTTTCAGGCGGGCATGGCCTGGATCACCATCCTGCGCAAGCGCGAGTCCTTTCGCGAGGCCTTCGACGATTTCGACTTCGAACACGTGGCGCGCTACACCGAACAGGACGTCGAACGCTTGATGGGCAATCCGGGCATCGTGCGTAACCGCGCCAAGATCGTGTCCACCATCAACAACGCGCGCCGCGCGGTGGCGCTTGCTGAGGAAACGGGTTCCCTGTCCGGCTGGCTGTGGCGACACGAGCCGCCCGCCGTCGAGCGGCCAGCCACGATTGACCTGGACTACTGGAACCAGAACCCGACTTCTACCGCATCGGCAGCGTTGTCGCGCGCCTTGAAAAAGCGCGGCTGGACGTTCGTTGGCCCCACCACCATGTATGCCTTCATGCAGGCGGTCGGCATGGTCAATGACCATATGAGCGGCTGCGTTTGCCGGCCGGCCATCGAGGCCGCCCGAGCCAATTTCGCGCGGCCGGCATAGCCTCGGCACGCCAGGCGTGATGCTGCTCTGCAGCATTGATCCGACACGATTTTGTACATTTAATCAATTGCGGCAGCGTGGTGTATCCGCCAGTATTCAACCGAAATAATCCAGTTGAACCCTTGCAGCGGCACTCGGGAGCAGAGATTGATCGTCTCATCACGCCAGTTCCACCCGCAATGTTCCTCCTGTTTTCCCAGACTGGCGCAGCCCGCGTTATGGGCGCTGGTCCTAAGCCCAGCCTTGCTGCCGGCCCTGGCCGCCGCCGCTTGCGCGCCCACGACGTCGCCGGGCTCCGGCCAAAGCGTGACCTGTACCGGGGCCACCACCAACGGGTTCGTTGCTGCCGCCGCCGGCAGCCAGAACGTGACGATCACGGTGGCGCCCGGCGCCACCTTCGTCACCAATGCGCTACGTGCATTCACGGTGGAAGACGCCAGCACCATCATCAACAACGGCACGATGAGTGTCCAGGGCGGGCCCTCGGGCGCCTCGCGCGGGGTCATGGTGGGCTTCGGCAACAACAACACGCTGATCAACAACGGTTCCATTGTGGCCTCGGGCGTGTCGGTGCGTGGCATCTCGGTGCCTAACCTGGGCAGCACGGGCACCAACGTGACCAACGCGGGCAGCATCGTCACATCGGGTTCCAGCGGGCACGGCATCGCCGTCAACGGGCCGGGCAATCGGGTGACCAATACCGGGTCCGTCGATGTCAGCGGCACGGATGCCAAGGGCGTCTACCTGCAAGGCGGCAGCGGGGCCGAGAACGTGCTGATCAACAGCGGTTCGATCCGCGCGCGGGGAGCCAGTTCCAACGGCATCGCCGGGGCCGACGGCGTGCACGTCAACACGACCAACGCCAACGGCTTTTTCTCGCGGGTGGAAAACCTGCCCGGCGGATCGATCATCGCCGACCATTCCTATGCCTATCGCGGCCAGAACGGCAACGATACGTTCGTCAACGCGGGGTATGTCGAAGGATACGGGGGCGCGGCGGGCAACACGGCCATCTTCATGGGTCCGCAGGGTACGGGCACGCTGATCCTGCGCACCGGTTCCGTGATCCGCGGGGTGGCGGACGCGGGCGGCGCCGCCAGCAACGCCTACCTGGAAGGCCAGGGCGTGGCCGACAACGTGTTCACCAATTTCCGCACGCTGACGATGCGCGGCGAGCAGTGGCGCTGGACATCCGACTCCACTTTCACCAACAGCATTTCGCTGCAGAGCGGCACGTTCTTTTTGACGGGAACCCTGGGCAGTCCGGCCAATTCGCTCGCCTCGGGCGCGGTCCTGGCAGGCACCGGCACGTTGGTGGGGGCCTTGAACAACGCAGGCGAAATCCGGCCAGGTCCCAATGATGGCGTGGGTTTCGGCGCGTTGACCGTACGCGGCAATTACGTGGGCGCAGGCGGTTCGCTGACCGTGAATACGCAGCTGGGCGACGATAATTCCCCTTCAGACCGTCTGGTCATCGACGGCGGGCAAGCCAGCGGCGCCACGCCCATCTCGGTCATCAACCGCGGTGGCGCAGGCGCGCTGACGACGGGCGACGGCATCGCCGTGGTGCAGGCGGTGAACGGCGCCACCACGACGGCAGGAGCCTTCTCGCTGGCCACGCCCTTGACGGCGGGCGCATACGACTATCACCTGTATCGCGGCGGCGCAGAAGGCGGCAACACCGACAGCTGGTTCCTGCGGTCGCGCGGGTATGTGGTGGACGGGCAAGTGGCCGGCAGCCTGCCGGAAGCCCAGGCCATCGCGGCTGAAATCGCCGCGCAAACAGGCGAGGCGCCGCCTTCCATCGCGGCCGTCAACCTGTACCGGCCTGAGGCGGCGCTCTACAGCGCCATACCCATGGTGGCGCGCCGGGTCAGCTTGACGCAGTTGTCCACCTTTCACGACCGCCAGGGCGATCAGGACCTGTTGCGCCGCGACGGTGCCAGGCTCTCAAGCTGGGCGCGAGGTTTTGGCGGCAGCTTCAAGCAGACGCTGGATGGCGATGCGCAGCCGGCGTTCGACGGGGACCTGACGGGGCTGCAGGTGGGCCAGGATCTCTACACGCACACGAATGCGTCCAACACGCAGGATCGGCTTGGGCTGTTCGCCGGCTACACCCATGCGCGTGGCGACGTGGCGGGATCGGTGTCGGGCGTAAGCGGCGCTGGCGCCGGCCGGCTGACGGTAGACGGCTACAGCCTGGGCGGATACTGGACCCGCGTGGGTGCCGCAGGCTGGTATGTAGACACGGTGCTGATGAACACGTGGCTCGATATCGATACCGACTCCAAAGCGCAACGCAGCGCCAGCACCAACGGCTCGACGTTCACGGCCTCTGTCGAGACCGGCATGCCGTTCCCCGTGTCGCAGAACTGGAGCCTGGAACCGCAGGCACAGCTCCTGTACCAACGCACGCGGGTGGATGACTTCAACGACGATATCTCGCGCATCAGCCTCAGCAACGACAACGCGCTGACCGGCCGCATCGGCGTGCGCTTGCAGGGGGCGTACGAATCGGGGGGCACGCAATGGCGGCCGTACGCCCGGGCGAACCTCTGGCGTACCTTCAGCGGCACCGATCGCGTCGTGCTGGGCGACGACGGCGTGGATACCCCGCGCGGCAGCACGGCGGTCGAGCTGGCGTTGGGCGTCACGGCCCAGATGACGGACCGGCTGGGTTTCTACGGCAAGGTGGCTTATACGACGAGCGTCGACAGCGGCTACGTGCGCAGCACGACGGGGCAAGTGGGCGTGCGCTACGCCTGGTAGCGGGGGAACGGGAAAAGCTTGAGTTGGTTGCGGTTCGCAAGTATATTGGTTGCGAACCGCAACTTATTGGGGCCGCCATGGATCTCATCGATTTTCCCTCCCAGTCCCGCGAACAGACCATTCGCGACCTCCGCGACTTTTCCCGCAAGCTGGTTCGCGAACTGGGCTTCATGCGCACCTCGCTGGCTGGCAGCGACCTGGCTCCCTCTGCGGTGCACGCCATCATCGAAATCGGCTTGCAGCCGGGCATCCAGGCGCGAGACCTGGCGGGCATACTCCGGCTGGACAAGTCCAACACCAGTCGCCAACTGGCCAAACTGGAATCCGCCGGATTGGTCACGCGAGAAACCGACACCGATGACGCGCGGTCTTCCCGCCTGGCCCTGACCGACGCGGGCCTGGCCCTGCGCGCTCGGATCGACCAGTTCGCCACCGACCAGGTGTCGCGCGCGCTGCGCCAGTTGGCGCCTGACGACCAGCAATCCCTGATCCGCTTCATGTCCTTGTACGCCGACGCCCTGTCTCGCGAGAATCCCAACGTGACGCCCGGGGCGACCCCCGCCATCGGCGACCAGATCCACGAAGGCTATGTGCCGGGATGCATCGGCGACGTGGCCAGCCTGCACGCGCGCTATTACGCGCAGGCCTCGGGCTTCGGCGTGTACTTCGAACGCAAGGTTGCCACCGAACTGGGCGCGTTCACCGAAGGCTTGCCCGCGCAGGGCAAAGGCATGTGGCTATATGTGGACGGGGGCAGGGTGCTGGCCTCCATCGTGATCGACGGCGACTTGCCCAGCCGCCAGGCGCATCTGCGCTGGTTCATCGTGGACGAGTCGCTGCGCGGCATGGGCGTGGGCCGTGCGCTGCTTGAACGGGCGCTGGCATACGCCGACGCCCATTACGACGAGACCTACCTGTGGACCTTCAAGGGGCTGGACGCGGCCCGTCACCTGTACGAGGCGGCCGGCTTTGTGCTGACCGACGAATCGGAAGGCCGGCAATGGGGCAGTGTGGTGGTCGAGCAGCGGTTCCTGCGCCGCGGTAGCGCACCCAACCGGCGGGCGTGATAAAGGAGCGGTCGTCCTTTTCATTCGGGCGGCCGTATCTGCGCGCAGCAGAAATACACCGATACATCACCGTCGCCGGGCGGGTCGTCCATTCACGGGGCTGTCACGTCGCGTTCCTAGACTCGCGGGGGTCATGCCGGCTGACAGCGGCATGAATGCCTGCCCCCCACCCTGGACCGATCTTCCCATGCCCCCCAAACGCCTAGCAAAGATGCTTGCGGCCACGTTGTTCGTGGCCGTTTCCCTGTCCGCCTGTGGCGGAGACGATAGCGACGACCCGCCCACGACCAATCCTGAGCCTCCCGTTACGGAGCAGCCCACGCCGCCCGCGCCGTTGCTGCGCTGCGCGCCGTGAGCCGCCGCGCGCCAACCCGCGTGGCCGTGTTTGTTCCTCTCCTCAACGACTCCGGATTCCGCCTATGACTTCCCGCCGTAATTTCCTGCAGACCACCACGGGCGCAGGCTTTGCCGCCGCCGCGCTGGCCGCGTTCCCGCCCAGCATCCGCCGCGCGCTGGCCATTCCCGCCAACAACGCCACCGGCACCATCAAGGATGTTGAACACGTCATCATCCTGATGCAGGAGAACCGCTCCTTCGACCATTACTTCGGCACGCTCAAGGGCGTGCGCGGGTTCGGAGACCGCTTCACGATCCCGCTCGCCAACGGTCGCAAGGTCTGGCAGCAGGAGCGCGCCAACGGCGCCGTGCTTACGCCCTACCATCTGGACGGCAGCGCCAACAACGCGCAGCGCGCCGATGGCGCCCATCACACATGGGTCGACAGCCAGGCCGCCTGGGACCATGGACGCATGACGCGATGGCCTGCCGAAAAAACCGATATCTCGATGGGTTACTTCAAAGAGCGCGAAATCCCATTCCAGTTCGCGCTCGCCAACGCCTTCACCTTGTGCGATGCCTATCACTGTTCGATGCACACCGGCACCGACGCCAACCGCTCTTTCCATCTGACGGGCACCAACGGCGCCACGGCCGGTGGCGCATCGTTCGTCAACAATGAATGGGACTGGATCGACGGGCAGGCCTCGACACAGAACCGCGGCTACACCTGGAAGACGTACGCCGAACGCCTGGAAGAGGCAGGCATCAGCTGGATTTCGTACCAGAACATGCCGGACGAATGGGGCGACAACATGCTGGGCGCGTTCCAGCAGTTCCGCCGCGCGAACGTGGCCTCGGGCTTTCCGGTATCCAGCGGCGGCGAGCCGGGCGTGCCGTATGCCAACACCGGGCAGGCGCTGCCCTACCACGCCTACGACGCGGCAAGCGACAACGCGCGTAATCCGCTCTACAAGGGCATCGCCAACACCTTGCCCGGCACTGCGCCCGAAAACTATCTGGACGCGTTCAAGCGCGACATCCGGGAAGGCAAGCTGCCGCAGGTCAGCTGGATGAATGCGCCTTCGATCTATTGTGAACACCCCGGCCCGTCCAGCCCCGTGCAAGGCGCGTGGTTCCTGCAGGAAGTGCTGGATGCGTTGACCGCCGTGCCGGAAGTCTGGAGCAAGACGGTGGTGCTGGTGAACTTCGACGAGAACGACGGCTACTTTGACCACGTGCCGTCGCCGTCGGCGCCGTCGCCTGACTCCGGCCTGGGCAAGGCGGGCAAATCCACCCTGAGCGATGCCGACATGGGGTTCGAGTATTTCTCGCATCCGGCGCCGGCAGGCAGCCGCACCCAGCCCGCCCCGGATGGCCGCGTTTACGGCCCCGGCCCGCGCGTGCCCTTGTTCGTGATTTCGCCGTGGAGCCGCGGAGGCTGGGTCAATTCGCAGGTCTTCGACCACACCTCGGTGCTGCGCTTCCTGGAGGCCCGATTCGGGGTGAACGAGCCCAACATCAGCCCGTTCCGCCGCGCGGTCTGTGGCGACCTCACCACCGCCTTCAACTTCCAGACGCCCAACACCGAAGCGTTGCCGACCCTGGCCGGCCGCAGCACGCGTAGCGCCGCCGACCAGTTGCGCACGGCGCAGGAAGCCTTGCCCGCGATGCCGTTGCCGACCGACATGCAACTGCCCATCCAGGCCAGCGGTACGCGCCCGTCGCGCGCGCTGCCCTACGAGCTGCATGTCAGCGCGCGCTGCAGCGCCGAGGGCATGGTGGAACTGCTGTTCTCCAACACGGGCAAGCAGGCGGCCGTCTTCCACGTGTATGACCAGCTGAACCTGGCCCGCGTCCCGCGCCGCTATGTCGTGGAAGCGGAGAAGTCTCTCTCGGATACCTGGAACGCGTTCCAGGACAATCTTGGCCGTTACGACCTGTGGGTGCTGGGTCCCAACGGCCTGCATCGGCACTTCAAGGGCGACACCAACCGCATCGCCGACACCGACGTCGCGCCCGAGATCCGCGTCTGCTACGACATCGCCAATGGCGACGTCTATGCCGAGCTCATGAACACCGGCGCCAAGAGCGCCGACTTCACGGTGACCGCCATGGCCTACCGTCAGGACGGCCCGTGGCGCGAGGCGGTGGCGGGCAAGGCGAAGGCGTCGTTGCACTGGTCGCTGGAAGGCAGCGCGCAGTGGTACGACTTCGCCGTTACCTGCGCAAGCGACCCCACGTACTACCGTCGCTTTGCGGGGCGGGTAGAGACCGGCAAGCACACGGTGAGTGATCCGGCCATGGGGGCATAGGTCGGATTCGCACTGGAGACCAAACCCGGGATCACTCCCGGGCTTGCAACGCGAACGTGCAGGCGGCGGCCTACGGCCGGCCGCCTGCCGCCGGGCGGTTCAGATCACGCTGATGCGCAGCTCCGCCAACAGCACGGCGGCCTGCGCTTTGGAGATGGTGGCGCCGGCCAGGCGCGCGGCAACCGTCAGGTCGATGCCGCTCAAATCCACTTCCCGCAGGTCAGCGCCTTCAAAGCGGACGTTCTTCAAGTTGGCGTTGCGCAGGCTGCCGCCATGGAACACAGAATCGCGGAAATCACTGCCGGCCAGGTCGGCATCCGAGAAGTCCAGTTGCATGATGTTGGACTTGCGGAACGAAACGCCGCGCAGCAGCGCGCCCACCAGCAGGCATTCCTCCACGGTCCAGCCCAGGCAGGCGATGCCGTCGAAATCGGAACCGGTCAGTTTGCAGCCCTGGAACCGGGCCGCCGCCAAGCGGGCCCGACGCCAGTTGGCGTTGTTCAGGTCGCAGTTCTGGAACACGGCGTCGCTGGCGTCGGCCGAGGCGAAGTTGGCTTGGCCGCCGCGGCAACGCACCCATGACGTATCGGCAAGCGTGGCGCCCTGGAACGAGGCATTCGCAATGGCGCAGGCCGTGAACCGCGCGCCGCGTAAATCCAGCCGGGAAAAGTCGGCATCCTGAAAATCGCAGTCCTGGAACGACAGCGGGTTGCCCGCCGCACGTTCAATCAAGGCCTCCATCGCCTTGCGGTCCACGTGAGCGTCGGTCACGGTTTCAATCTGGTCTTGCGTCATGCTTGTCGTCTCGGTTCGATGCCTCGCGTGCGGAGCAGGAATGCGCCACGCCCGGCGGGGCAAGCGCTAGGATACCAAGCTAGTAAGGTCGTCTCGCACGTCGAAGCTGCCTGTCACCAGCGCAACGATCGGGCCATCGTCGATGGCGCCCAGCGTGCTGCCGCAGCGCGGACAGAACAACCGCGAGGAATAGTCGGACGATCGGTAGCGCGATGGCGCGCCGCCCGGGCCGGGCCACGCAACGTCGTCCTTCGCAAATTCCACCCAGCAAAGGCTGGGTGCGCCAGAATGCCGCTGGCAGAATTCGCAGGAGCAGGTGTGAGGATTTTGCGGCGTTCCGGTGGCGGCGAAGCGGATGTGGCCGCACAAGCAACCGCCCGTGTAGGACGTTGAGGTCATAGGCTTTCGTAAAGGGTTACTGGAAAATCCCGCATTCGACGCAGAACGCTACCAGTTCCTGGTCGGTCTGCACATTCAGCTTGCGCATGGCGGAAATCTTTTGTCCGCTAACGGTCTTGACGCTGCGCTGCAGCGTCTCGGCGACTTGCATCATGGATTCGCCGCGGATGAAGTGGCGCAACACTTCAAACTCTTTGGGCGACAGGCTATTGATGCGTTCGCCAATGAACCTGGTGTGTGAATCCTCGGCGCCTTCGCGCTGAAAGCCGGGGGGATAGTACTTGCGGCCGGCTTGCAGCGTCCGCAAGGCGGTCACGATTTCGGCCAGGTTGTCGCGCTTGAGCACTACGGCGGACACCCCCGCGTCGTACAGCGCCGAAATGATCATCGGGTTGGATACCATCGTCAGCACGACGAGCCGCGCGCGCGGGAAATGTCGTGCCAGGTACTTGACCAGACGGATGCCGTCGCCATAAGTGTCGTCGCCCGGCATGGAATAGTCGGTGATGATCACATCCGGCTGGTCGCCGCGCAGATGATCGACCAGCGCCGTCGGGCTGGAAAGCGTCGCAGTGATCTCGAAACTGAGCACGCGATCAAGCAGGTCGCGCATGGCCATCAGCACAAGGGGATGGTCATCGGCAAGGACTATTCTGAGTCGTTCCATTCGAAGGCGCACGGTGAAATGAGCGGGTGGGACATCGGGACCATGCTGCGCCATGACTCACACCTGAATCAGGAATGCTCGCAGTTCAAGCATGAGCCCTGATGCCGTCCGAAACGTGTGCTCGTTCCAGCCGTCACGCCTGACCTGCGTGTCGAAGGCATCGACGCTTGTCAATATTTCGGTCAGTTTTACCATGGCCAGCGCGCCCCGTATGCGATGCAGCATCTGCTGGGCCGCCTGCGCGTCGCGCCGGGCGAGCGACTGTTCCAGCGCCGCCAGGTCGCTGTTCATCGTGTCCAGGAAAAGACGGCGGAGCCTGGCGGGCACGGCCGGGGCCGGGCCACCACGTCGAGGCGCTTCGCCGCCCCGCTGGGGCCCCTTGGGATCGTGAGGCATGGTCAGCTCCGGATGCCTTGCAGTGCCTGCAGGGCTTGACGCATGGCGGACAGCGCCAAAGGCTTGACCAGCAGACGCGTCATGCCGGCGTTCCTGCCGCGGCGCTGCTCGTCCTCGAAGGCGTTCGCGGTGATGCCGAGGATGGGACCTTCATATCCCCGCTTGCGCAGTCGGCGCGTGAACTCGTACCCGTCGATCAGGGGCATGTTCAAGTCGGTCAGCACGGCGTCGAAATCCATCAAGCCAGGCAGGTTCAGCGCCTCTTGGCCATCGCCTGCCAAGACGACAGTGCAGCCCAAGTGCTCGAGTTGTTCGCGCAGGATGAATTGGCTGATCGGATTGTCTTCCGCGACCAGCAAGCGCAGATTCAGGGCTTCGGTCGCGGCTTTGGCCTGATGCGGCATGCTGCGGGCCAGGCCGATGTGCGCCTGGTGGACTGCCTGGCGGATACCGTCAAGACGGTAGGCATTGGCGAACCACGTGCGCGGACTGCCTTCATCAGGCGCAGGCAAACCCGGCGGGTGGATGATGACTTGCGGGCCGTTCCAGTCGCCGCGCCTGTCCGTGTACGGCCAGGCCCGCACCAGCACGGCGGGAGCCAGGGGTGCAGTGCCGGCTAGGGGATAAGGCAAGGCCACCGCTCCCCAGTGGCGCAGCCATCCGCACAGGTTGTGGACGATCTCGGGTACGGCGCCTTGCACGTACACGGCCGTGCCGCTCAGATCGGGGCCTGCGGCCTCGGGGGTATCCGGCGCATACGGCAGCCGGACGTCGAACGTGACGCTGGTGCCCAGGCCGAGTTCGCTGACGGCGTTGAGACGGCCCTGCATCGCGTCTGCAAGGCGACGGCAGATCGACAGCCCCAGACCTGTGCCGGGCAAAGCGGCCGGGTCGTCGGATGCCACTTGGTAATAGGGGTCGAACAAGCTGATTTGATGCTCCGGTGCGATGCCGGCGCCCGTATCCGCGACCTGAAAGCCCAGGCAGACGCCTTCGTGGCTGCTGCCGGCCCGCTTCAGGCGCAACACGATCCGGCCCGAGTCCGTGAACTTGATGGCGTTGCTGACCAGATTGTCGAGGATCTGCCGGATGCGCGTGGCATCGCCGATAACGGCGGCAGGCATGTCGGGGTCGGCCAAGGCATAGGTCTGCAACCCTTTGGCTTGGGCGCGCGCGGCGAAACTGGCGACGACGCTGTTCAGCAGTTCAACGGGCGAGAACGGGGCGCACTGCAACGCCGTGTGGCCGGCCTCGATGCGGGAGAGGTCCAGTGTGTCGTTGATCGTACGCAGCAACGTCGCCGACGATTGCTGGACGGTTTCGAGATACTGCGCCTGTTGGCGGCTGACGGGTGTGAGCGAGAACAGTTCCAGCGTGCCGAGGATGCCGTATAGCGGCGTTCGGATCTCGTGGCTCATCGTGGTGAGGAACACGGTCTTGGCCTGGTTGGCGGCCTCGGCATCGCGTTTGGCCTGCAGCAGGGATTGTTCGGCGCGCCTCAGCGATGTGAGGTCGCCGGCCAGGGTTTCGTACTGGCGCACCGCGGGCAAGACAAGATGGCGGCGGATGTAGCGAATCTGCAGGACGACGGCAAACGTCAGCAACAGGCAAGCGATGGCCGCTGTCTGCAGGGCGAATGCGTTGTCTTGCAGCACACGCATAAGCGGCGTGTAGTACACGAGCCGCCAGCCGTCGTCCCCCACCGATTTGCTCAGCACCAGATAGTCGGGGATCCACCCTGGGCCCTGCAGGCCGAAAGCGTCCTTGCGCGCGGTATGCGCCAGCGCGCGGTCGGCGGCGGGGTCCGGGCTGTGCAGCACGGGGCGGTTGCGCTCGTCGAACAGCACGTAGTTGCCCGCACCAGCTTGCGGCGTATCCACGGCGGACTCTACGCCTTGGACTTCCAGGCCGATCCAGCCGGCCTCGGGTTCAACGGGGTCGAGTGGGGTGAACAGGAAGAGGCGCTTGTCGGTGTCTTGTGGCGGGTGCAGCCAGATGATCCGGGTTTGTCCCGTGGAGGACGGCCGGAGGGTGATGTTGGCCAAGGTGCGCGACAGCCATGCCTGGGTATCGGCAGGGATCGGCGCCAGCGCGACCTGATCGCGGGCGGCCATGCGCAGCGTGCTGGCATGGCGGGGCGAGCTGTAGACCACTTTGGTGCGGGCCAGCGCCACGCGTCGCAGGTCGCGGTGGGTCAGCACCAGCGCCCAGTCGTAAGTGCCATCCGCTACTTGCAGCGGCAGGATTTCTACCTGTGCGGCCGCGCCCGTGTGGGCCAGCGCTTCGTCCAGGTGTGCGCTGCCGACGTTGCGCACGGCCGATGCCGACAGGGACCGCAGCAGCGCTTCGCGCTGGTCGAAGAATTGCTGCGCATCGTAGGCGGCCGCGTTCATGTGGCGGCGGTGGGAGGACACGACATTGTTGAAGGCCCAGTACAGGTAGAGCGTGGCGCCGGCCGCGATGCAGACGAGCAGGGCCACTGCAAGACAGTGCAGCAGCAATGAAGCCGCGCGTGGCGCGGCCTGAGGTTCAAGGGCGGGAACGCCACGGTCTTCTACCAGCATTGTTCCGATGATAGAAACACCCGCTTACCAAGAGAATAAGAAAAATCTCAAAGTGAATAGAAGTCGTGAGGATTTTCCGCCAGACCCGCTCGTGGGCGCGGCAGCCGCCCGGCCGGCACCGGTGACCGCGCTTTCAGAACTTTCTTGTTCAGTTGGCGAGCTCGTTTGGGCAGTATCAGGCAGGCGTCAATTGAGACGTCACTCGATAACGGAATGATCTTCACCCTATGAAGGACGACACTCGACTCTGGCCCGTGCACGAACAATCCGTCCTGCTGCGCTTTCAGCCCGTCTTCACGGCGCAAGGCCAAGTCCACGAATACGCCGTGCTGGGGCGTTCCCGGCCTTCTCTCTGGGGGGGCCTCATGCCCTCCGGGCCGGGCGCCGGGTTACAGGCCGGCGTCGCATTCTTCAACAAGTTCGATACGCCGATCGAACTGTCGTTCGAACATCCGCTGGATGTGACCGCCTCCGGTTGTCTGGGAGAACGCCTGTGCGCCGAACTGGGCATTGGCTTGATCGGCGAAGCGATCTGGGTCAATAAGCTGGCCTGCCATGACGACATTGCGCCCTTGACCATCCGTGCGTCAAACGTCACGTTTACGGTTCCGTTGAGCAGCAGACTGTCCAATCGCGCCGACCTCCTGGCGCGCTACCCGGATTTTCATCCCCGCTTGCGCGTGCGGCTCGTACCTCGCGCCAAAGGGGCGGCGGCGACGCATGGGCTGTTGCGCGTCGAAGGGCTGCAGGTGGAGATTCCGCGTGGTCTGTTCAACAGCCGGTCGACGCAGGGCCGGTTCTTCACCTTGATGGAACGTGCGTGGAGCGCCGGCCTGCAAGTGGTGGCAAGCGGGGTCGACGACATCCGCGATTTCGCCTGGATGCGCGCGCATGGCCAACTGCTTTACCGCGGCGCCGCGATGGCCGGACCGCTCAGCCCGGAATGCCTGGACACCTGGCTGCAAGCCGATAGCAGCCAGTGGCGTTCATTCAACGCCTGTACGACGCGCTTTCTGGGCTGATCGTCGGCCGGCGGGGTGTTTCAGCTTGCCGCGTCAGATTGCAAACGACCCAGGATAAATCCGTCGACTGCGCTGGTGCGGCCGCGCCACAGCGTGGGTTGACCCGCGACAGGCGTGCCGTCGGCCGCGAAGAACAAGGCGTCGGACAAGTGGATGTAGTTGGGCAGCGGATCAGCGGGTTGGGGCACGCGGAAGACGTCGCCCAGTTCGGCCAGGGAAGCGTGCACGGTGCTGCGGGTGTCCGCATCCATCGCGCTGAGCGAATTCGTGAAGCTGGCGGCGAAGCGGTCGAAGTATTCCGCGCCCGACACGATCGAGCCGGACACCAGCATGCCGCCCATTTGCAACGTGACGCCGATGCTTTCGATCTGGCTGCCGTTGTTCACCAGGTTGACCAGGAATTGAAGAAAGGCGTCCGCGCCGGGCGCGGCGTGCTTGTCCTGGGCGGGGAGGGAATCGATGCTCATTGTTCGGGTCTCGGAAAGGGCGGGAAAGAGCCACAAGATACTCGAAGCATGCGAAAAATACACAAACGGCAATAGCGGGAAAAAGGGCAGGATCGGGCGTCAGACCGCCCCATCTCCGACGGTTTGCCGGCGCTACCGTGTCAGGCTGCGGGAGATCCCGCCTTCTGGATGACCGACATGAACACCACGAACATCGCGAACGCCTTGGGCGCCAGGGCATCCGGCGCGCCTTCCGCCGGCACGTCTTCCGCCGGCGCGGACGGCGCATTCCGCACTGCCTTCCTGAACGCTGCCGAGCGCAATCAGTCTGCGATGGCGGGCGGGGTGTCGGGCAGCACGGTATCGGCGCCGTCCAGCGCCGAGCAGGAATTCATGGACTACGCGTCCCTGTCGCTGGAAGAAAAGATGTTCTATGCCGCGCTGGCCTCGCTGGGCATCTCGAAGAAGGAATACGACGCGATGTCGGCCGACGAGCGCCTGGCGATTGCGGCCAAGCTGTCGTTGGCCATGCAGCAACTGACCAAGGCCGACAATACCGAAAAGGTCCTCTGAGCACGGGCCTGGTTAGGCCTGCACGCTGCGTGCCAGGCGTTGCGCCGCGGCTTTCAGGCGGTCCCGCAACGCGTCCGGCGCGAGCACTTCGAAATCCACGTCCAGCGTCATCAGCCAGTACGCCAGGGAATCCAGCGAATCGGCGCCGCATTGCAGCAGGCAGCGCGCCTCGTCCAAGGGCTGAAGCTGGCTGGCGGATTCGGCCAGCTGCCGCGCCATGACGGCCAGGGGCGCGTGCAGAATGATCTGCGCCTGTTCCGCATACGGCGCCACGTGAATCGACCGTGAGACGAACGCCCGCAGGTCTCCGCCTTCAGGCGGTGGACGCGGCGTGAAATGGCCGCCGACGCTCGGCGTGCCGGTAATGCGGTCGATGCGGAACGTGCGCCAATCGTCGCGTGCCGGGTCCCATGCCACCAGATACCAGCGTTGCGCCGTGTGCGCCATACCCTGGGGTTCGACATGCCGGCGGCTGGTCTTGCCACGGATGTCGGTATAGCCGAACTCGATCAGAAGCTGGTCGCGACAGGCGGCGGCCAGCGTGGCGAGCAAGCCCGCGTCGACGGTCGGGCCGCCCCGGTCTATCGGCACGATGACCGCTTTCAAAGCCTCTACCCGGCGCCGCAGGCGCGCCGGCATGACCTGTTCAAGCTTCACCAGCGCGCGCAGCGCGGACTCTTCGATGCCTCCTACCGATCCCGTGGCCGCGGTGCGCAGCGTGATGGCCACCGCCAGCGCTTCGTCGTCATCCAGCAGCAGCGGCGGCAAGGCGTTGCCTGGGCGGAAGGCATAGCCGCCGGCGACCCCGCTGCTGGCCTGGACGGGATAGCCCAGTTCGCGCAGCCGATCGATGTCGCGTCGCAGGGTGCGCGGGTGGATGGCCAGGGTCTGGGCAAGCTCGGCGCCGGCCCAGTGGCGGCGGGTTTGCAGCAGCGAGAGCAGGCGTAGCAGGCGATTGCTGGCGGTTAGCATCGGCCTACGATACCGCGAATCGAGGGCGGAATCTGTCCGCAATGGCTTCTACAGTGGCGCCTGCTGACCGAGGCATTCCGCCGCGGACGAGCTTCTTGCAGATGAATAGGAGATTTGCCCATGTCCATCGTCCTTTACTGGCACCCCAGGTCCAGTGCGCTTCCCATTGCCAGCGCCTTGACGGAACTTGGCGTGCCCCACGAGCGTGTCGTCATCGATATCGAAGCGGGCGAGCAACGGCGTCCGGAATTCCTGGCACTCAATCCCCATGGCAAGGTGCCGACGCTGACGGTGGATGGTGCGCCGATGTTCGAGTCCCTGGCGATCCAATTGTGGCTAGGGGAACGCTATGGCGTCGACGCGGGGCTGTGGCCGGCGCCGAACACGCCGGCGCGCCTGCTGGCCATGTCTTGGTGCGCGTGGAGCTATGTATCGTATGGCGCCGTGCTCTGGCGGGTGTACCACGCGACCCACGGAGAGGAGGCGCGCCGGGATGCGAGGCAGGCCGAGGCCGGCCTCGCGGACATGAATGCGCTGCTGGCCGTGCTGGACGGTCACCTGTCCAGGCAACCCTGGATCCTGGGCGCGGCATATTCGCTGGCTGACCTGATCGTTGGATCGGTGGTCGGGTACAGCGCCTTCCTGGGGGCGGTGCAGAACCACCCGCATGTGCGGGCATGGTGCGACCGGGTCAATGCCCGGCCGGCCATGCAGATCGCCGCCTAGGGCGGCGCGCCGTCCTACCAGCCCCAGCAGGTGCCTGCCGCGGGCTTGCCGCAAGCGCGGTAGTTGACGGCGAACCACAGCTTGCCGGCGTTGCGCGGGGTGTTGTCGCTCTTGACGTCGTTACGGATCAGCTCGTCCAGCGTGTCGCGCGAGCCCTTGATGGAAACTCCGGCTGCGACGTTCGCCACCAGCGGAATCCCGCCAAGGCTGGCCGCCGTACGATCGTCGAACACGATGTCGGTGGCGGCCAGCGCGCCCATCTTCAAGGACGCGTCCCGCACGGCGGTGGCGTAGCTGTCGTTCGCGCCGCCCGGCACCAGCGTCGCGTTGAACGAGCTGGCCGCCAGGATCTGCGCAGGCGTGGCGGGCGCTTGCAGCTTGTACTGGTCAAGCGCAGGCAACTGGCCCGCTGCGGCCTGGCGGCGCAGCCAGTCGCCCCACAGGAATTCCGCGAATTCGGGCAGGCTGCCGTTCTTGTAGGCGACGTCGCGGGTGTAGTAGACCAGCGAGCGGTAGCGGTCCTCTTGCATGCCGCCGGCCTCATCGGCGTTGGCCATGCCCAGGCGGGTGGGCAACTGGTCCACGGTGATGGGCTGGTTCTGGCCGTCGCGCAACCAGGCGCGGCGCTCGTCGACCATGCGTTGCCAGAATGCGGCCGCAGTGGGCAGGTCGCTGTAGTTGGCGTCGACCTTCACCCAGACGGGCAGCTTGGGGCCGCCGTCGAAAATCATGCGCAAGGACGAGAACGTGTGGTGGCCGTCGGTCAGGTACAGATTGCCGTCCCAGCCGACCACGACGGTCTTCAGGTTTTCCGTATGCGTGCCCGGTGCGTCCTTGCAGGCGAAGGTGGCAGGCTGGTCCAGCCGCGCGGCGCGGGCCGCGGCGATGTCCGCGAACTTCTGCGCGCGTTCGGTGCCGCCCATGTCTTCGCAGTAATCGTCGAATTTCTTGCCGACGGTGCGGTCCAGATAGTCCAGCTGCAAGGCGGGATCGGCCGCCCAGGTGGACCGATTGAAGTCGCCTTGCCAGCGTCCCAGCTTGTAGTAGATCTGGTCGTAGCCGATGGCGGCTTGCGTGGGGTTCAGCTCTTCGATGCGGACCTGGATGACGTCGCCGGCCTTGGCCTTCAGATAGGCGGTGTTGCGCGTGGGTGTCTCGGGTTCCGGCGCCGGGTCGACGACAACAGGCGGTGGGTTGACGGCGGGCGTGTCGTCGTCGTCATCCCCGCCGCCATTGCAGGCGGCCAGCGCCAGGGGCAACAAGGCCGCGGCCAGCAGGCGCGCGAGGGGGCGGTGAATCAGGGCGGGAGTCTGGGGGGTAGAGGTCTGGGTCATTGGCCGGCAGGGGCTGCGATCGAAAGGTATCGAATCATGACTGGCGCGTATGTCCCGCGTATTGCACTGTCCGTGGGTAAGGGAAATTCCCAATGCCGGCGTGCTTGTCCATAATCTACCTGTGATTCATGAAAAGGATACCGGCATGGCGATCATCAAATTCTGGCGGGCTTGTTTTGTTGCGGTCTTGAGTGCCGTGGGCGCGGGGGCGCTGGCGGCCGAGGACCCGGCTGCGCAACTGCGGACCGCCGCCGCGCAGGGCGAGACGGCCCGCGTGCGGGAATTGCTGGCCATCGGCGCACCGCTGGAGGCGCGGGACGCACAGGGCAACACCGCCTTGCTGCGCGCGACCCAAGGCAACCATGCTGAAACTGCGCGCGTCTTGATCGAGGCCGGTGCGGACGTGAACGCGCAGAACCAGATGCAGGACAGCGCCTACCTGCTGGCGGGCGCGCAAGGCTATCGCGAGATCCTGGACCTGACGCTACGTCACGGCGCAGACCTGAAAAGCACCAACCGCTATGGCGGGACGGCATTGATCCCCGCATGCGAACGGGGCCACGTCGAGGTCGTGAAGACGCTGCTGAAGGCCGGCGTGGATCCCAACCACGTAAACCGGCTGGGCTGGACGGGGTTGCTGGAAGCCATCATCTTGAGCGACGGCGGCCCGCGCCATCAGGAAATCGTGGCGCTGTTGATCGAGGGCGGCGCCGACGTGAACCTGGCCGATGCCGATGGCCGCACGCCGCTTGCGCATGCCCGCCAACGCGGGCAACGTGCCACGGTTCAGTTGCTGGAACGCGCGGGCGCGCGCGGGTGAGGCCGACGCTGCGTGGCCAGCAGCAGCGCACATACCGCGAGCCACGCGCAAGACAAGGGTAGGGCCGAGTCAAAGGGCAGCCACGAACTGGCCGCCAATCCCGCGCCCAACAGGGTGTAGTAGCCAAGCCCGAACAAGGCGCCCGCCCGTCCCAGGCAGTGGCCGTACTGCTTCAAGGCCGGGCCAAGCAGGTTCGGGATGGCGAGTCCATAGCCTGCGAAGAGGGGCAACGCCGCGATGGCCCACGCGAGCCCCGGCTGCGGCAACAGCCACACCACGGCGCATTGCGCCACTACGCCGGCCAGGACGCAGCGCAAGCCATAGCGCACGCGTTGCGCCGGACCGGTTTCGGCCGGCAGGCGCCGGTTGCTGGCCGCGCCCAGGCAGCCGGCAGCGGCAACGGCCAGGCCGACCCAACCGAATCCCAGGCCTGGCAGAGGGCCAACCATGAACGGGCCAGCGGAATAGAACGAGAACACCAGGAAGTTCAAGCCGGCGACCTGCACGGCGGTGCGCCGCAGCGGCGCGTCCGCCAGCATGTGGCGGCCAAGGGTCCGTAGCGGGACAGCGGCCGTGGCGGCGCCACGCGTCTCGATAAGGAGGCGGCCGCCCGCGCCCAGCAGCAGCATGATGACCAGTGCAATCGCCAGCAGCACGCCCTGGTAACCCAGGCGGTCCGAGACCAGTTGGCCGACCAAGGGTCCGACGGCGGGGGACCACGCCAGCACCGCGCCCAATGTCACGAAATAACGCGTCAGGGCGTCGCCGACCAGGCGGTCGCGCAACAGCGTCTGCGTCGCGACCGAGCACGTCGCCAGTCCGGCCGCCTGGACGAAACGGCCGAACAACAAGGCTTCGAAACTAGGCGCCGCCAGCGCGCATAGCGTCCCGGCCAGGCCTGTGGCCAGGCCGGCGAGCAAGGCGGGACGGCGGCCCCAAACGTCGGCCAGATGTCCCCACAGCAGGACACCCAGCGCGAAGCCCAGGAAGAAGATGCCCATGACGGATTGGGCGGCGCCGGCGTCCAGTTGCCAGTGCCGGGTCAGGTCCGGCAGGGCGGGGGCAAGAATGGTCTCGGCAATCTGCGGCAGGGCCAGAAGCGCAAGGATCAAGCCGCGCGGCGGCAGCCCATCGCGGCGGGCGGAGGCGTGTTTCATGGGTGCGGGAAAAAAGGGCCTAGCGTATCCAGCCTGGGCGAAGCAAAATCAAGCTGTTTCGCCATAAAACATCGTCAATCCGACATGCCGCATTACTCGCCAGAATCCGTCCTGGATCCCGATAGCGCCGTTTGCCCCGTTGTCGGGCTGGCCATCGATACCCGCGCCCACGCCTCGGATTGGCACACGCATCGCCGCACGCAGCTGCTTTACCAGGCCGAAGGCGGGGTCACGCTGTTCTTGCCGGACCGGGTGGGGCAACTGGCGCCGCTGCAGGCCGCATGGCTGCCCGCCGGCTGCACGCACCGCACTGCCATGCATGGCACGTTCGCCTACCGCAGCCTGTATTTCGACGTGCAGGCCTATCCGGGATTGCCGGCCGAACCGCAGATCCTGGACGTCAATCCCCTGTTGCGCGAGTTGATCCTGCGCGTGACGGATTGGTCGGCCGACGCCGGACTCACCGCGGCGCAGAGCCGCATTGTGGATACCTTGCTGGATGAATTGGCGGCAGCACCCGCTGCGCCCATGCCTCTGCCGATGCCGCGCGACCGCCGGCTTGTGCCCATTGCCCGCGAATTGCTGGCGAACCCGGCTTGCCCGCTGTCCCTGGAGGATTGGGCCAGCCGCGTGGGCGCCAGCAGCCGCACCGTGGAGCGCTTGTTCCTGACCGAAACCGGACTGCCGTTTGCCCGCTGGCGCACGCAGACCCGCTTGCTGTTCGCCCGGGCGCGGTTGGCCGAAGGCATGTCGGTCACGGCCGTCGCGCACGCGGTGGGGTACGCCAGCGACAGCGCGTTCATCGCGATGTACCGCCGCATCTACGGCGAATCGCCCGGCGATAAAAAACGCCGGCCCCGTTAGGGGCCGGCGCGTTTTGACGCTGTGCGACGCTTAGAACTGGTGGCGGATGCCCACGCCTGCGGCGGTGCTCTTCAGCCCGTCGATGAACGCGTAATCCGTGCCGTACGAACCGTAGGCATACAGATTGGTGCGCTTGGACAGGTCGTAGGTGTAGCCCACGCTGTAGACGTTCATGTTGGCATCGCCGCCCGTCAACTTGTCGTTGGACGGGGCGACGTGTTGCCACGAGGCGAAGACGCTGCTGGCGCCGCCCACGGGCAGGGTCGCGCCCAGCATGTAGGCGTTCGCCTTGAAGCCGTTCACGAAGCGGTTGGTGCCGAATTCGTCGCTGAAGGGCGTGCCGGCGGGCAGGTCCTGGCCGACGAACCAGCCGTCGGTGGTGCGGCCGTAGGCGGCGGCCAGCTTCACGACTTCCAGGTCATACGACACGCCCAGCGCGTACTGGCGCGGCGTGGCGTCCTGGTCGATCGTGGTGCTGCGGTGCGAGCCGTTCAACTGGTCGTACGTCAGCGCGACGTTCAGCGGGCCTTGCACGTAGCGCAGGCCGGCGGTGATGCCGCGCGTGTTGTCGGCGGTGCGAAAGCCCGTTTGGTCGGCGGTCGTGTCGTCCGCGTTGAACGAGTAGCCGATGCCGAATTCAAAACCGTTCACCGAAGGGGTGCGGTACATGACCATGTTGTCCCAGCGCATGGTGTTGGCCGCGCTGAAACCCAGGCCCAGGTTGGATTGGGTGTAGCTGGTGTAGAAGGGATCGATGTCGGCCAGGTAGTTCGAGCCGATCGTGGCTTGGCGGCCGAAATCCAGCTGGCCCCAGGCGTCGTTGGCCAGGCCGATGGTGGCTTGGCGGCCGAACAGGCGGCCGGATTGTCCGCGCTGGCCGTTGGCGGAGTCGAAACCGCTTTCCAGCTTGAAGACGGCGCGCAGGCCATCGCCCAGATCTTCGGATCCGCGCAGGCCCCAGCGGGAGCCGGCCTGGATGCCGTTGATCATGCCGAGCTTGCTACCACTGTAGCCGTCGCCTTTGATCTTGTTGTAGCCGATGCCGGTGTCGATGACACCATAGAGGGTGACTGACGGTTCTGCCTGAGCGATGCCTGTAAAAGCGGTCAGCATCGCAGCGGCGAGCAGCGTCTTTTTCATCCGGGGATCTCCTGGGGATTTGGGTTGGAAAAAACAAAGGGAACAGCACGCTCGGCATAGCGCCAAGCGGTGTTCCCAGACCCCAGTGTAAAACATTTCCTTTAATTTCTGCTTATTGCATAGGATGTTCCGGCTATTCCTGTTAATTCCTGGGCGCTTGTCCTTGGCATGATCGGCTTGCCTCACCGTGCTCTGTTTGACTGTCGCACGCCATAGTGGCATCTTGCCCCGAAGTCTTACTTACGGAGCCGCCCGTGGACTATCCACTGCCCCTCGTCACTGTCGATGCCGTCTTGCTCACCTTACGGGCGGGTGGACTGGAAATCGCCCTGCATCAGCGCGACCGTGCGCCCTATAAGGACGCGATGGCGCTGCCGGGCGGGGTGGTGCACGTGGACGAAGACGCCAGCACCGAAGCCAGCATCCGCCGCGTGCTGCGGGACAAGACCGGGTTCGAGCCGCGCTACCTCGAGCAGTTGCAGGTGTTCTCGGGGCCGGGCCGCGACCCGCGCAAGTGGTCGCTGTCCGTTTCCTATGTGGCCCTGGTGCCGGCGGCCGAGCTGGAGGCCGCGACGCAGGCCGGCTTCCAGTTTGTGAGCGTGGACGCGCTGCCGCCCTTGGCGTTCGACCATGCGGACATCGTGGCGGCCGCCGTAGCTCGCTTGCGTGGCAAGTCCAGTTATTCGACCTTGCCGTTCTTCCTGTTGCCGGAGCGCTTCACCCTGACCGAGCTGCAACACACCTATGAAGCCATCCTGCAGACGCGGCTGGAGAAATCGAATTTCCGCCGCAAGATGGAGGCGTGGGGCGTGCTGGAAGCCACCGAGGACTACGTTCTGGGCGCGCAGCGTCCCGCGCGCCTGTATCGCCTGAAGGACTTTGCCTTGTTCGACCGCAGCGTCGGATAAGCGCCGCACCCTTTGAATTCAACATAGTTGCAAATCAACAATAAGTTGGCCTATACTGGCCTAACTTAGTTTTAAATTGCCACTAAGGGCTGATCATGTTCACCATCACTGCGGTAGTAGAAGGACAACGCCAGAGCGAGACGCCGGCTGCGTTCGTGTTCCCCGGGGGCGAAAGCCAGGTCACGGTGCCCGCGGGATTGCAGGCCCGGGCCGATGCGGCCAGCGAGTTCCGCATCCATGCCCTGTTGAAGTCGGCCGACGACGTCATGCAGTTGCTGATGCTGACGGACGCGCTGCGCCGCCTGAACCCGGCGGTGCCGGTGCATCTGGACATGCCCTATGTGCCGTACGCCCGGCAGGACCGCGTCTGCAATCCGGGCGAGGCGCTGGGGGCGGCCGTGTTCTGCAAGTTGATCAACGATCAGCAATACGCCACGGTGACCGTGGTGGAACCGCACAGCGATGTGACACCCGCGCTGCTGCAGCGCGTGCGAGTGGTCGACGCCGCCGCCTTCCTGAAGAACGCGCTGGCCGCCCCGGTCTTTGCCGACGGCGTGACCCTGATGGCGCCTGACGCCGGGGCGCGCAAGCGCGTGCAGGCTCTGGCCAAAAAGCTGGGCGTGGCTGACGTGCGCTTCGCTGAAAAGGTGCGCGACTCGCAGACCGGCCGCATTACCGAGACCCGCGTGCCCGATGACATCCCCGCGCTGCCCGTGCTGGTGGTCGACGACATCTGCGACGGCGGCCGCACCTTCCTGGAACTGGCTGCCGCCTTGCGCGACAAGACGCGCCAGCCGCTTTACCTGTACGTCACACACGGCCTGTTCAGCAAGGGCCTGGGCGAGCTGAACGCCCGCTACGCAGGCATCTTCACCGCATTCGACTGGACCGGCACCGAAGGCGCTGGCGCCCCGGTAATCGTCAATTAAGTAGGAAACCGAGCCATGAACACCCGCGACTCCCTCACCGTCAAGAACGGCATCAATCCCTTCCTGCAGGCCGACTTCTACAAGACCGGCCACCCGTTCCAGTATCCCCAGGGCACCAACAAGATCCTGGCCAACTTCACGCCGCGTTCGGCCCGGCTGGCGCCGGTGTTGCCCGAACTGTTCGACGGCAAGATCGTCTGGTTCGGCCTGCAGGGCTTCATCAAGGAAATCTTGATCGACCTGTTCGACCGCGAATTCTTCGGCAAGCCCGCCGGCACCGCCGTGCGCCAGTACCAGCGCCGTGTGGACAATGCGCTGGGCAAGGGCGCGGTCACCGTGGACCACCTGCAGGCGCTGTATGAACTGGGCTACCTGCCGCTGGAAATCCGTTCGGTGCCCGAGGGCGCGCGGGTGGATATCCGTGTGCCGCCGGTGACCTTCGTCAACACCCACCCGGAATTCGCGTGGCTGGTGACCTATATCGAAACGCTGTTCAGTTGCGAATCGTGGAAGGCGTCGACGGTGGCCACGATCGCCTTCGAGTACCGCAAGCTGTTGACCTACTTCGCCCGCCTGACGGGCAGCCCGATGGACTTCGTGAACTGGCAGGGGCATGACTTTTCGATGCGCGGCATGGCGGGCCTGTATGACGCCCGCAAGTGCGGCGCGGGTCACCTCTTGTCGTTTACCGGCACCGACACGATTCCGGCCATCGACTATCTGGAAGATCTCTACGGCGCGGATTCCGACCGCGAACTGATCGGCGGCTCCGTGCCGGCCACTGAGCACTCGGTCATGTGCCTGGGCAGCAAGGAGGGCGAAATCGAAACGATCCGTCGCCTGGTCACGCAAGTCTATCCGGCGGGCATCGTGTCGGTGGTCTCGGATACCTGGGACTTCTGGCAGGTGGTGACGGACTTTGCCGCCGCGTTGAAGCCGGAGATCCTGGCGCGCCTGCCCGACGCTTTCGGCAACGCCAAGGTCGTGTTCCGCCCCGATTCAGGCGACCCCGTGAAGATCCTGACCGGCTACTTCTGCACCGACGTCGCCAGCGTGGAAGACACTACGGCAATGGCTGCCGCACGCCGCGACGGCTTCGAGGCGGTACGCGATGCCGCGACCGGCGCGTACTGGCTGCTGGACGAAGATGCACGCGCAAGCCAATCGCTGCGCGAGGCCGAAGTGAAGGGCGCGGTGCAGTGCCTGTGGGATAGCTTCGGCGGCGTGGTGACGGAGCGAGGCTACAAGCTGCTGGACTCGCACGTGGGCCTGATCTACGGTGACTCCATCACGCTGGCCCGTGGCCGCGACATCCTGGTCCGGCTGGAAAAGAAGGGTTTCGCCTCTGGCAACGTCGTGCTGGGCATCGGGTCGTACACCTATCAATACCTGACGCGCGACACCTTCGGTTGGGCGTTGAAGGCCACGTATGCCGAAGTCAACGGCGAACCCCAGGAGCTGGTGAAGGACCCGGTGACCGATTCGGGCGTGAAGCGCTCGGCCAAGGGCCTGCTGCGGGTCGAAGAAACGGCCACGGGGTATGTGCTGCATGACCAGCAGACACCCGAGCAAGCCGCGGGCGGTGCATTGGTGCCGGTGTTTCGCGACGGCAGCCTGCTGGTGGAGCAAAGCCTGGCGCAGATCCGGGAACGGCTGCAAGGTTCGTGGGTGTGCCCGGAGCCGGGTAGCATTGATTGGGCGGGGCGTTGAAGGCCTGGCCAGACGGGGTGATCCCACCGCGAGGCCATTGCACGACACGGTTCGTAAAAAAAGCTCCCGAG